>JAYTAY010000415.1:0-6801 GCA_043737255.1 Luteimonas sp. | reverse complement strand
CCTTTCACCAACATGAATGTGGTTTCGCGCGACAGGCTAAAAGCCGGCGACGTCGTCGTCTTCGATTCTCCTGTTGACGGGATTCGGCTGATCAAAAGGGTCGTTGCCGTCGGCGTGGATACGGTCGACCTGCTCGACGGTCACTTGATGGTCAATGGCGTCGCACTGCGATCGGGCGCACAGCCGGATGTCGAAGTCATGGCGGGCACAAGGCAATGCTCAACCCTGATGCTGGCGGCGGGCCCGATATCCGCGGACTGGTGATTCCCGCCGATCAGGTGCTGGTGCTCGGCGATCATCGCGGCGAAAGCGCGGATGGGCGCTATTTCGGTCTGGTGCGGGCGCGCGAGTTTTACGGCCAGGCAATCGCTGTCTACTGGCGCCGGAATGAACAGTTTGTCTGGAAGAATTTGTGATGGGTAGGCTGGGTTGGTTCCATCAACCCGGCATGCATGTCGCCGAAATCACAAAGCGCTGGGTTGATGGAACCAACCCAGCCTACTGGTCGATCAACTCGCCGCCTGGCAGGAAATTCCACGTCCGCGTCACGTGCAGCACGTCGATGTTGTCTTTGGTCCTGGGTAAAGCGGGATAAGGCTCGGCAAGTTTGACGATGCGCAGCGCCGTCGAATCAAGTAACGGAATGCCGCTGGAGGTGATGATCTCGGCACGTTCGACCGTGCCGTTACGGCGGATTGCGATGCTCACCACCAACTGCCCCGACAACCTGCGCCGCCGCGCCTCGTCGGGATAGTTCAGGTTGCCGACGCGCTCGACGCGGTCGACCCACGCGCGCAGATACGTCGCGTACTCATATTCCTGCGTGCTGGCGGAGACGAACTTCCGTTTCGGCCGTTTCGCGTACCGCTGCGAACGCAAATGGATTTCCGCCGCCAGCCGCGCCATCGCCAAGTCGCGATCGATTTTTTCTTGACCCACCGGTAGCTGCGAAGGATCGGTTTGCGGCGTGGCTTCGGGCATGGGCGTGCGCGTGTCGGCTTGCAGTGTGCTGACTACGCGCGCTGTTGGCGGCGGTTGCGGGGCCGGGGTCTGCGCGGTCAGCGGTTTCGGCGCCACGCCATCCTCGAGCTGCGGCACGCGCCCGATCTGCGTGTCGCGTGGACGGTTGGTCTTGTCATGTTCGCCGCCGCCCTGGTTGTTGGCCTGCGCCAGGAAGTCTGCTTGCTTGGGCGTGAGGGGCGACGAAGTCTCGGTCAGGATCACGTCCAGCGTCGGCATCACCGGCGCAGCGTCGTCCAATGCAAACCCCAGCCCGAGGATGAGCACGCCATGCACCAGCAACGACAGCACCAGCGTGGCGCCGAGGCGTTGGTCCTCGCCGAGCACGGGCGGATGCATGATGGGCGTGGACATTCAGAGGCCAACGGCGCTCGGACACGGATCAACGCGGATGGACGCGGATACGGCGTGAAGAATGCAATGTGCATGATCGGCCGACCAAACCGACAATCCGCAACAACACGCCCAAAGCACATCAATGGATTGATCCGCGTTCATCCGCCTTGATCCGTGTCCAAAAAATCGCCCTTCATCTCACAACCTGACTTCGATCGCGTCAAACAGCAGGCCGGCGATATTCAGACCGAATTGAGCGTCGAGCTCGCGGATGCAGGTGGGACTGGTGACGTTGACCTCGGTCAGGTAGTCGCCGATGACATCCAGTCCGACGAACAGCATGCCGCGGCGTTTGAGCTCCGGACCGACTTGCGCGGCGATCCAGCGGTCGCGGTCGCTCAGTGGACGGCCTTCGCCGCGGCCGCCGGCAGCGAGGTTGCCTCGGAACTCGTCACCCTGCGGAATCCGCGCCAGGCAATACGGCACAGGCTCGCCATCGACCAGCAGGATGCGCTTGTCGCCCTCGGCGATCTCGGGCAGGTAGCGCTGCGCCAGCGCCAGGTGCCTGCCGCCGTCAGTCAGGGTTTCCAGGATGACATTGAGATTGGACTCGCGGGCGCGCACCCGGAAGATCGAACGCCCGCCCATGCCATCCAGCGGCTTGAGCACTGCCTCGCCGTGTTCATTGACAAAATCTTTCAACGCCGCCGGATCGCGGCTGACCAGGGTCGGCGGGCAGCACTGCGGGAATTCCAGCGCGCCCAGTTTTTCATTGATATCCCGCAGCCCTCGCGGGTCGTTGACCACCAGCGAGCCCTGGCGCTGCGCAATCCCGAGCAAATGGGTGTCGTGCAGGTAATCCGCGTCCACCGGCGGGTCCTTGCGCATCAGCACGACGTGCCCGGGGCCCAATTGGAGATGTGACGGCGGTCCCAGATCGAACCAATGGCTCTTTTCGTCGTGCACGGACAATGCCGCGGCATTGGCCATCGCCGTGCCGTCAACCAGAAAAAGCCCGCCAGGAACCACGTAATACAGGCGATGACCGCGTCGCTGCGCTTCCAGCAGCATCGCGAAGGTCGAGTCCTTGGCGATCTTGATGGAGTCGATCGGGTCCATCACGACGACGATATCCAGCGACATGCGAACCATCCACGGCAGAATGTGACGAATGTTAGCAGGGGCGATCTACCAAGCAGTCGCGCAATCGCGTTCAGCGATTTCTGTCGCGATAACGAAAGCTTGACACTGCACGCAGAGGCTGGGATACAGAGATGTTCGCGACGCGCAAATTCTGCGCGCACGCCGAGGGGGAAATGCGATGCAAGACGGCAACACCGCCAGCTTTAGTGGTTTGAAGGTGATGGTGATCGATGATTCGAAGACCATCCGCCGCACCGCCGAGACGTTGTTGAAGCGCGAAGGTTGCGAAGTGGTCACCGCCAACGATGGTTTCGAGGCGCTGGCCAAGATTGCCGACCAGCAGCCGCAGATCATTTTCGTCGACATCATGATGCCGCGGCTGGACGGCTACCAGACCTGCGCGCTGATCAAGAACAATCAATTGTTCAAATCGACGCCGGTGATCATGCTGTCGTCCAAGGATGGCCTGTTTGACAAGGCGCGCGGCCGCATCGTCGGCTCCGAGCAATACCTCACCAAACCCTTCACCCGTGAGGAATTGCTCAACGCAATCCGCACGCACGTCACCGCTTGAACACGGAACCAAGCACACGCATGGCACGCATCCTGCTCATCGAAGATTCGCCCACCGACACCGCGGTATTGACCCAGCTGCTCGAGCGCAATGGCCACCAGGTGCTGTCGTCCTCAAGTGGTGAAGACGGTATCGAGGTCTGCAAGCGTGAAATGCCCGACCTGGTCCTGATGGACCTGGTGTTGCCGGGCATGAACGGCTTCCAGGCCACCCGCGCACTGTCCAAGGACAACGCGACCAGCGCCATCCCAATCCTGATCGTCAGCACCAAGGGCATGGAAACCGATCGTGCATGGGGTCTGCGGCAGGGCGCCAAGGACTACATCGTCAAGCCACCGAGTGAAGATGCATTGATTGCACGCATCAACGAATTGCTGGGCGCCTGATCCATGGCGCGCAGTTCCACTTCCTTCGAGATCCTCGCCGACTACGAGCGCAAGAGCCTTGCGCATGTGGTCGGGTTGCCCGAGCAACTCGATGCGCCTGGACTGTGGCGCGGAGTGGCTTATCGCGTGGGTAGCCGCCACCTTGCATCGGGTTTCGATGAAGTCGTCGAAATCCTGCCGGTCCCAGCGATCACGCCGGTGCCGGGTGCGCAGCCGTGGATGCTGGGCGTGGCCAACGTGCGCGGGAACCTGCTGCCGATCGTCGATCTCAAGCAGTTCCTGGAAGGTGAACGCACCGTCATGCACGAAAGCCAGCGCATGCTGTTGATGCACCAGCAAGGCGGCGACGTTGCCGTGTTGATCGATGAACTGTTTGGCCAGCGCGGTTTCAATGATGAGCAACAAACGGAAGTAGACACCCTGGCCGAAGGCCGTTACGCGCATTTGGTGGACCGCGCCTATCGCCTGGGCGAGCAGACATGGGGAATCTTCAGTCTTGACCGGCTGTCGCGCACCCCGGAATTCAGACAAGCCGCTGCCTGACGACGGCACATCCCAGCTTCAACATCCTATTTTCACCAGCAAGCACACCAGAGATCGAGGTCGAACATGAGCACTGTAATGGACGCCGTTGCCGGCAGAAGCCGCAATCTGGGCACCAACTTCTGGCTCTTACTGTTGGTGGGGTCCATCGTGGTCCTGGGCGCGAACACCGCGTACTCCACGTACAAGGCGGCCCGCCTCGGCGGCGCCAGTACCTCGGCCGCCGATTTGCAGGTGCTGTCGCAGCAACTCGCGGTGCAGGGCCAGGCGGCAGTCGAAGGTGATGCCAAGGCTTTCGCCGCGTTCAAGACGACCCAGCAGGAAATCGAGGCTGATGTTGCCAGCCTGCGCAATCGCTACGGCAACGAAAGAACCGTGTCGGGATCGATCAACGATGTCGCCGCACGCTGGCAGACGCTCGGTGGCAGCGCCAACCAGGTGATCTCCAGTGAAAAGGCTGTGCTCGACCTGGCCGGCAGTGCCGAACGCTTCACCTCGCGCGTGCCGCAGTTGCAGGCGCAGCTCGACGAGGTCGTTCGCGCGATGTCAGCCAGCGGTTCGCCCTCGTCGCAGGTCTATATCGCATTGCGCGAGGTGGTGCTCGCCTCGACCATGGCGCGCCGTATCGCTGAAATCCGTGGCGGTGGTGCGGCGGCCTCGCTTGCCGGCCAGGCGCTGACCCGGGACGCGGCGGTGTTTGATCAAGTCATGACCGGATTGCGCCAGGGCGGGTCCGGTAACGCACAGCGCGTGACGGCCCCCGCTGCGGTTGCGGCGCTTAATCAGGCCAACACGCAATGGGTCGAGATGAAGAAAGACCTCGACGCACTCCTTGGCAGTTCGCAAAATCTGTTCCGTGCGCAAGCCGCAGCGGCCGCCATTACCGCCGGCTCCGACGCGATGCTGGCCGACAGCAAGGCTTTGTTCTCCGACTTCACCGCCTTCGGCTCAATGCGTGACACCAGCGTGCTCGGCAATATCTGGGTCAGCATTTTCGCCGGTATCGGCATGCTGCTCGGCCTCGCCGGTTTGCTGTTCAGCCTGTACCGCGCGCAGGAACGCCGCCGCGGGACGGTCGAGGAACTCAACAACCGCAACCAGGAGGCGATCATGCGCCTGCTGGACGAAATGGGCTCACTCGCCGAAGGCGATCTGACCGTGAAAGCGACCGTGACCGAGGATATGACCGGCGCGATAGCAGACTCCATCAACTTCGCCATCGAGCAGCTGCGCAGCCTGGTGCAGACGATTACCGATACCTCGGTGCAGGTGGCCTCCAGCGCCCAGGAAACACAGGCCACCGCCATGCAGCTGGCAGAAGCGGCCGAGCATCAGGCACAGGAAATCAACAGCGCCTCCGACCGTATCAGCGAAATTGCGGCCAGCATCGATCAGGTGTCGAAGAACTCGGCGGAGTCCGCGGAAGTGGCGCAGCGCTCGGTGCAGATTGCGACCAACGGCGCCGGCGTGGTGCGCCAGACGATCGCCGGCATGGACTCGATCCGCGACCAGATCCAGGAAACCTCCAAGCGCATCAAGCGCCTGGGCGAAAGCTCGCAGGAAATCGGCTCGATCGTTGAACTGATCAACGACATCTCCGAGCAGACCAATATCCTGGCGCTGAACGCCGCCATCCAGGCGGCCTCCGCCGGTGAAGCGGGTCGCGGCTTCGCGGTCGTGGCCGACGAAGTGCAACGACTCGCCGAACGCGCTTCCAATGCCACCAAACGCATCGAGACCTTGGTGCAGACGATTCAGTCCGATACCAACGAAGCGGTGAGTTCGATGGAGCAAACCACCGCCGAAGTGGTCAGCGGTGCGCGACTGGCCGAGGACGCAGGAACTGCGCTGGGCGAGATCGAGCGCGTGTCCACCGATTTGTCCAACCTCATTCAGGGCATTTCGTCGGCATCGCAGCAGCAATCGTCCGCGGCCTCCAACATCACCCAGACCATGAACACGATTCAGCAGATCACCCTGCAAACCTCACAAGGTGCGAACCAGACGGCCGAGTCGATCGGTAATCTTGCGCAACTCGCCGCCGACCTTCGCCGTTCGGTCGCCGACTTCAAGTTGCCGGCCTGAGCCAGGATCGAGACGCGATGATGCATAGCGTTTCCATGCGCAACGCCACGCGCTTGCCTGTGCCTTTCGGAGGTGCACCGTGACCGCGCTGCGCGACGCCATCGATTACACGACGCTTGGCTGGGTGAAGCCGGAGCTGGACGAAACGCTGCGGCAGACGCAAATGGAGATCGAAGGCTTTGCCGAGGATCCCAGCGAGCCCAGCCGCATGCGTTATGCCGCCGGCCTGCTGCACCAGGTGCAGGGCACGCTGCGGATGGTGGAGTTGTATGCGCCAGCGATGGTGGCCGAGGAAATGGAAGCGCTGGCCAAGGCGATCGCCACCAATGGTGTATCCGATCGTGACGAGGCTTGCGCCACGTTGATGCGCGGTGTGGTGTTGCTGCCCGATTACCTGGAGCGTCTGCAAAGCGGACACAAGGACATCCCGATCGTCCTGCTGCCGCTGCTCAACGAACTGCGTGGCGTGCGCGGCGAAAAAGGCTTGAACGAAAGCGTACTGTTCGCACCGGACCTCGACCGCCCCTTGCCCACATCGTTGCCGGAACCTGCGCACGCGTCGAACCGACAGGACCACGCCACCAGCGCATCGCCATTACTGGCATCGCTGCGTGATGCGCTCGCCAACTGGTCGGATACGCAACCTGCTGATTACGTGCGGCTGGTGCAGTCGCTGGAGGCGTTGCTGGGTCTGACGCAGGATCCTGAAGCGCG
>JAYTAY010000414.1:0-2892 GCA_043737255.1 Luteimonas sp. | reverse complement strand
GTTCGTTGATGCTCGGTTTCATGGCCGAGGCCGAACCCGATACGCCACAGGTTGGCGACGAGCTGGAAGATGCGCGCTGGTTCGGTATTGAAGAGATCAGGCGCGCGATTGGTGGTGAGTCGGGTGACGATGAGTTGCTGCTATCGCCCTCGATTTCGATTTCGCGATGGCTGGTTGAAATGTGGTACGCGGACATGACTTCCACGTAGGGTGGGCCTCGGCCCACCGCTCCTCGTTCCGATCGCCGCGATGGTGGGCCAAGGCCCACCCCTCGATCCGGGGCTGCTCAGCACCCATGAAAACGCGCGATGTAGAATCCGACCCATGGCCACCACTCTCATCGCCGTCATCGTTGCGCTCGTGCTGGGGCATGTGGCGCCGTCGCTGGCCGCATCGGTGCGGCATTACGCCGGGTACGGCAACTGGCTGCGCTGGCTGGATTCGCGCTTTCCCGAAGGCAGCTTCTGGCGGGGCCGTTACGGCATCGCACTGGCATTGCTACCGCCGCTGATCGCACTCGGCTTGTTCCAGCTTGCGCTCGACAAACCCTTGCTCGGCCTGGCCGGATTGCTGCTTGGTGTCGTGGTGCTGTTCTACGCGTGGGGTCCGCGCGATCTCGATCTGGATGTCGATGCGATCGTTGAAGCACGTGATCCAGTCGCGCGCCGCGAAGCCGCCGCACGACTCTGGCCGGAAGGCGCGGGTGTCTCGCTGGATGGATCAAGCTTGGTTGATGCCGTGTTTCGCAATGGTTTGCGGCGCTGGTTCGGCGTGTTGTTCTGGTTCCTGCTGCTCGGCCCGGTGGGCGCGCTGCTGTATCGGTTGGCGGCACTGTCAGCCGAAGGCGAATACGCGCGTACGTTGCCCGCTGAAACTGCGGCAGGCGCGCGTGGCTTGCTGACACTGCTGGATTGGCCGGTCGCGCAATTGATGACGCTGTCGATGGCGCTGGTCGGCAATTTTGACACCGTGCTGGGCGCGTGGCGCGACGCAGGCGGCGCCTCGTTCCGGTTGGACGCAGATTTCCTCGGCGCCGCAGCGCGCGCCAGTGTCAAGAGTGAGCTAGCTGAAGAAGCCATGGACTACGCCGAATCCGGCGTCGCCACGTCCACCGCCATCCTGGCGACAGCCCCCGAGTTGCCCGAGCTGCGCGACGCGATGAGCCTGGTCTGGCGCATCCTGCTGCTGTGGCTTGCGGTGATGGCGCTGTTCGTCATCGCCGGCTGGGTGGCTTAATCGATTGATTCTGCAGGAGCGCACCTGGGCGCGATGATGCTTTACCAGTCAAGCCCAATCGCGCCCAGGTGCGCTCCTACAAAAACGCGATCCGGGTCACGCCGCGTCGCCGCGTAACGCGCGGACGTTCGCTTCCAATACTTTCGCGCTCGCCTCGCTGCCATCGACAGGCGCATCGGCCACGACTTCGACATGCGCGCGGAAACGCCTCGGCATGCGCATGCGGCCCAGGCGCGTCTCGCGCCGGCTCCACATGCTGGCCCACATCCCGCGCAACGCCATCGGGATCACCGGTACCGGGCGTGTTGCAAGGATGCGTTCGATACCGGATTTGAACGTTGCAATATCGCCATCCGCTGTCAGCCGGCCTTCCGGAAAGATGCCGATGATCTCGCCATCGGCCAACGCGCGATCGATCTCGGCGAACGCGCGCATCATCAGTACCTTGTCTTCGTTCGCAGGCGCGATCGGGATCGCTTTCGCCGTGCGGAAGATCCAGCTCATGACCGGGATCCTGAAGATCTTGTGGTACATCACAAACCGGACCGGTCGCGGAATCGCACCGGACAGGATCAACGCGTCCATGTAGCTGACATGGTTGCAGACCACCAGCGCCGCGCCTTCGTCCGGGATGTGTTCCATGCCGTGGATGCGCAAGCGGTACAGCGTTTTCACCAGCAGCCAGCTGAGGAAACGCATCAGGAATTCGGGGACGATGCTGAAGATCCAGATCGCCACCAGTGCATTGCCGATCGCGAGCGCGAGGAATACCTGCGGAATCGTCCAGCCCAGATAACGTTGCACCACGATGCCGAGCACTGCCGCCAGCACCACCAACCCCGAGTTCTGGATGTTCATGGCGGCGATGACGCGTGAGATCTCGTTTTTCGGCGTGCGGCTCTGGATCAAGGCGAACAACGGCACCACGAAAAGACCGGCAAACAGGCCGATGCCGACCAGATCCATGACCACGCGCCAGCTGCCGGTTTGCTGCAGGAATGCGCCGAGATCCAATCCGGTATTGGCCAGCCCGGTGTTCGTTGCAATCCCACTGCGCGCGAAATACAGGTCGAGCATGAAGGCGCTGATGCCGAAGGCGCCGAGCGGCACAAGACCAATCTCCACCGTGCGCGCGGACAATTTTTCGCACAGCAGCGAACCGACGCCGGTGCCGATCGAGAACAATGCCAACGCAAAGATGTACAGCGTTTCGGCGCCGCCGAGATTGACGTCGGCATAGGTCGGCAGGTTTGCCGTCATCACCGTGCCAATGAACCAGAACCACGACACGCCGAGCATGGCGTTGCGCACCGCCAGTTGTTTTTTCGCCAGCCGCAACACGGCGAAGGATTCTGGAATCGGATTCCAGTTGATTTTCAAATCGGGCGCGCCGGCTTCCGCGCGCGGGATCATGCGGCTGACCAGGTTGCCGGCGATGGCGAGCACCACGATGGCGGTGGCGGCCACCACCGGGCCGTGGTCACCCGCCAGTTTGAAGATCAATCCGCCAAACAGCATCCCGGTCAGGATCGAAATGGATGTCCCCATCTCGACCAGGCCGTTGCCACCGGTCAATTCTTCCGGTTTCAGCACCGACGGCAGGATCGAATACTTCACCGGCCCGAACAGCGCCGATTGCAGGCCGGTGCAGAACAA
>JAYTAY010000413.1:0-2896 GCA_043737255.1 Luteimonas sp. | reverse complement strand
GCGATCGCCCTGGCCTCTGCGATTGCATCGCGCCATGCGCCGCTGACGCAGTCGATGGAAGCACAAGCCGCCGAGCAGTTGTCGCCGGAAGAAATCAGCGGAGCGAAAGCCGCGGCGGCCATCATGGCGATGAACAACATCTATTACCGCGCCACGCACCTGATCGAGAACGACGAATACACGCAACTGCGCGCGGGATTGCGCATGAACATCATGGCCAACTCCGGGCTCGACAAGATCACGTTTGAACTGGCGTCGCTGGCGGTGTCGGCGATCAATGGTTGCGGCAGTTGCCTCGCTTCACATGAAAAAATCATCCGCCAACACAACGTGGGCGCGCAGGGTGTGCAGAGTGCATTGAAGATCGGCGCGGTGGTCCATGCGGTCGCGGTAACGCTGGAGCAGTCGCAAGCTTGAGGAAAGAGAAAGAGCGGCGTTGGTAGCGTTGGAAAAAACCGAAGGCTCAAATTCCCCCTTTATTCCTTTGTCCAGCTTTCCACTACGCGAAGGTGGGCAGAGAGCGCGTAGCCCGGGTAAGGCCGCAGGCTGCACCCGGGGTTTTCCGTCACGTCACGAAAGCCCCGGATGCCCCTGGATCAAGTCCGGGGCTATCCGGCTGCATTGACTAGCGTTCATGCAGGTCGTGGCAAGCACTGTTTCAGGGAAGCCCGTTGTGCGGAGGCGGGCACAAAAAAGCATGCCCAACCTGCGGCAAACAGGACTTTCGTCAGAGCCCTAACTGCGGGTGTTACACGTATCCTTGTCTGATTCGTCCGGGAGATGTCCACATGCGTTTGTTCCGCCGCAGTCTGCTTGCCACCGCCGTCCTCGCCGCCGCAGGCCTCGCCCATGCCGCCGATGGGGCTCCCATGGGCGATGTTCCCACCGGGCGCCTGCCGCGCACCGTGGTGCCATCGCTGGTGCAGCTCGAGCTCAAGCTCGATCCGAAACAGGCCAGCTTCAGCGGCACCACCCGCATCCAGGCGAAGGTTGCCGAACCCACCAACGTGGTGTGGATGCACGGCCGCGATCTGAAGATCGGCAAGACCGAAGCGGTCGTCGCCGGCGGCAAGCGCATCGCGTTGACCGCGACCGAAGCCCACGTCTCCGGCGTGCTCAAGCTCACTGCCGCCGAAACGATTCCGGCCGGCGACGCGACCATCGAAATCGCCTTCGAGGCGCCGTTCGGCGAATTGCAGGGCGCGTATCGGGTCAAGCCCGATGGCAGCGACTATGTGGTCACGCAGATGGAGCCGCTCGGCGCACGTCACACCTTTCCGGGATTCGACGAGCCCAGCTTCAAGCAGCCGTGGGACATCACGCTGATCGTGCCGGAAGGCGATGTCGCCGTCGCCAACAGCGCCGAGACCAAAACCGAAAAACTTTCTGGTGGTTTCAAGAAAGTCACCTACGCGCGCACCGAGGCATTGCCGAGCTACCTGATCGCCTTCGCGGTCGGTCCGTGGGATGTACCGCTGGGTCCTGATATCGCGCCCAACGGCAGCCGCAAGACGCCGATCAAGTTGCGCGGCATCGCCGCCAAGGGGCAGGGCGGCAAGATGAAATATTCGCTGGCCAACACACCGGTGATGGTCAAGGCGCTCGAGGATTATTTCGGCACGCCATATCCGTTCGACAAACTCGACAACGTCGCCGCGCCGGATTTCTGGGCGGGCGCGATGGAGAATGCGGGGCTCATCGTCTATCGCGACAGCATCATGTTCGCCGATGAAACGTCCAGCGTCGGCCAGCGTCAAGGCTACTGGGGCACCAGTGCGCATGAACTTGCGCACCAGTGGTTCGGCGATCTGGTGACGATGGAATGGTGGGACGACCTGTGGCTCAATGAAGCGTTCGCCACGTGGATGGGCAACAAGATCACCGGCCAGTTGCAGCCGCAATTCCACACCGATCGCGGCCTGCTGGAAGGCGCACTCGGCGCGATGGGCGCCGACAGCCTGGCCAGTACCCGTCGCGTCCACGAACCGATCAACGACTTCACCCAGATCCAGTCCGCGTTCGACGGCATCACGTATCAGAAAGGCGGCGCGGTGTTGTCGATGTTCGAGCGTTATGTCGGCGAGATTCCGTTCCGCGATGGCGTGCGCAGTTACCTCAACGCGAACGCGCGCGGCAACGCCACCAGCAGTGACCTGATCTCCGCGATCGGGGCGCAGAGCAACGACGCGGCAGGCATCGACGCTGCATTCAAGAGTTTCATCGACCAGGTAGGCGTGCCGTTCCTCAAGATCGATGTCGAGTGTGGCAACGGCAAGCCGGCACTGGTGTTGCAGCAGCAGCGCTACTTGCCGATCGGCTCCACAGCCAGCGCCGCGCAGACCTGGGGCATTCCGCTGAGCGTGCGCTACGCCGATGGCGGGCAGATTCGCGAAGAAAAAGGCATTGTCAGCGGCCAGCAGGCGCGCTTCGAGTTGAAGCAGGCGCAAGGCTGCCCGGCCTGGGTCATGCCGAACGCGCATGGCGCCGGCTACTACCGGTTCGCGCTCGCGCCGAAATGGCAGGACGCGTTGTCTGGCGCATTTGCGCAACTCGACGAGCGCGAACAGCGCGTGTATGCGGACTCGGTGACGTCGGCGTACGGCGCGGGGGCGTTGACGCCATCGCAACTGCTGGCGGCATTGCCAAGGTTCGCGGACGCGGATGTGCGACAGACGGCGACCGCGGGCATGGGCAACATCGGCTGGATGGAGGAATACCTCATCACGGACGACAACAAGCGCGCTCAATTCCTCGCCTCTGCCGCTGAAATTTATCGTCCACGCCTACAGACGCTCGGTCTGGCGATGAAGCAGGGCGAGAGTGACGACGACCGTTTGCGGCGCAGCAACCTGATCGGATTCTTCGCCAACACGCTCAAGGACAAGAGCGTGCGCGC
>JAYTAY010000412.1:0-6811 GCA_043737255.1 Luteimonas sp. | reverse complement strand
GCGTTGGCTTGATGGCCTGTTGCGATATCGCTATCGCCGCCACCGGGGCGAAGTTCGGTTTGACCGAAGCCAAGCTCGGGCTGCTGCCTGCAGTGATTTCGCCGTACGTGATCGCCGCGATCGGCCCCCGGCAGGCGCGGCGCTGGTTTGCGACCGCCGAACTGTTCGATGCCGTGACCGCGTTGCGGCTGGGTCTGGTGCATGAAGTCGTCGCCGCCGAACAACTCGATTCTGCCGTTCAACGGCAGATCGACCTGCTGCTCAAGGCCGGGCCGATCGCCGCCGGCAGTGCCAAGGCACTGGTTCGCAGCGTCACCGCAAGTGCGGATCGTGATGCGCAGGACACGGACAACGCGGCCCTGATCGCGCGGCTGCGCGCTTCCGCCGAAGGGCAGGAAGGCCTGGCCGCTTTCCTCGACAAACGTTCCCCGAACTGGATCAGCAAGGAATCAACATGATCGACCATGTCGGCTTCAAGGTTTCTGATTTCGATCGCAGCAAGGCGTTCCACACGAAGGCACTGGCGCCACTGGGCGCTGTACTGGTGATGGAAGTGACGCCGGAAATGACGGGCACCGATTGGCGCCACGCCGGCTTCGGCAGGGATCGCAAGCCGACGTTCTGGATCGGCACCGGCGAAACCACGCAAGGCAGCCTGCATGTCGCACTCGCCGCTGCATCGCGCGCCGCCGTGGATGCTTTCCATGCCGCTGCGCTGGCGGCCGGTGCTGCTGACAACCGCGCGCCTGGATTGCGCCCGATCTACCACCCCGCCTATTACGGCGCGTTCGTTCTGGATCCGGATGGCCACAACATCGAGGCGGTGAGCCACAGCATGGAATGATGTTTTAAGCCCTCACCTTCAAGGGGAGGGTTGGGTGGGGATGGTGTTGCTCACAAATCACATGGAAGTGAACATGCAAGGTCAAACGAATCAGAAAATCCGCAATGCCAAGCTGCAACGCCAACTTCGCAATGCACCCACCGATGTCGAGCATCGGCTCCGGCAGCATCTTCGTGGCAGGCAACTCGAATCCTGCAAATTCAGACGACAGCGTCCATTCTCTAATTACATTCTCGATTTTGCCTGCCTTGAACGAAAACTGGTTGTTGAACTCGATGGAAGTCAACATGCAACTGCAGGAATTACGATGCGCGAAGAACTGCTGTTCTTGAGAAAGCGGGGTTTGTCGTGCTGAGGTTCTGGAACAAAGATGTACTCGAAAATATGGATGGAGTTCTTCAAGTGATCCAGAAAACACTGTGCGATCGAGCAACACCATCCCCACCCACCCCTTCACTTAAAGGGGAGGGCTAAAGCGATGTTCTCCAAAATCCTCATCGCCAATCGCGGCGAGATCGCCTGCCGGGTGATACGTACCGCGCGCAAGCTCGGCATTCGTACTGTCGCGGTGTTTTCCGAGGCCGACGCCGATGCGCAGCATGTGCGCCAGGCGGACGAGGCATACCCGATTGGCGGGCCGCGGCCGCAGGACAGTTATCTGCGTGGCGACGCGATCCTTGAAGTCGCGAAACGGTCAGGGGCGCAAGCCATCCATCCCGGCTATGGTTTTCTCAGCGAGAACGCGGATTTCGCCGAAGCAGTCGAAGCGGCAGGCATTGTCTTCATCGGCCCCAAGGCGCATTCGATGCGCAAGATGGGCAGCAAGGCAGGTGCCAAGGAACTGATGCAGGCAGCCGGCGTGCCGGTGGTGCCGGGCTACACCGGCGAGAACCAGGGCGCTGCACATCTGCACGCCGCAGCCGATCGCATCGGTTACCCGTTGATGATCAAGGCTGCACACGGCGGCGGCGGCAAGGGCATGCGCATCGTGCGTGATACTGACGAATTCGCTACCAGCCTGGAAAGCTGCCAGCGCGAGGCGAAAAACGCATTCGGCCGCGACCGCGTGCTGCTGGAGCGCTACATCGCCACACCGCGTCACATCGAAATCCAGATCTTCGGCGACGACCACGGCAACGTGATCCATCTCAACGAGCGCGAATGCTCGGCGCAGCGTCGTTACCAGAAAGTGCTGGAGGAATCGCCATCGACCTTGCTCACGCCGCAGATGCGTGCCGCGATGGGGCAGGCGGCGGTCGAAGCCGGATGTGCGATCGACTATGTCAACGCGGGCACGGTTGAGTTCATCGTCGGTGCGGACGGTAGTTTTTATTTCATGGAGATCAACACGCGCCTGCAGGTCGAGCATCCGGTCACCGAACTGGTTACCGGGCTGGACCTTGTCGAATGGCAACTGCGGGTTGCCGCGGGTGAATCGTTGCCGCAGCAACAAGATCAAATCGCGCAGAACGGCCACGCCATCGAAGTGCGGCTGTATGCCGAAGATCCGGAAGCCGGTTTCCTGCCCGGCTCCGGCAAGCTCGAACGCATGCGCCTGCCCTCGCCTTCCTCGCATGTACGGATCGATTCGGGCGTGGTCCAAGGCGATGCCGTCAGCATCTTCTACGATCCGATGATCGCCAAGCTGATCGTCTGGGACGAAGACCGTCCGCGCGCACTGGCGCGCATGCGCGATGCGCTGGCGCAATGCGAGATCAGCGGGCCGAAATCCAACATCGAATTCCTCGAAGCACTGGTACGGCACCCTGCCGTCGTTGCCGGCACCATCGACACCGGCTACCTCGACCGCCACCTCGATGAGTTCATGCCGGCGCAATCGGCAGACCACGATTTGCTGATCGCCGCCACCGTCGCGCAGTTGTTGCAACAGGAACACGCCCAGCGGGAACTCGCCGCGAATTCAAACGAACCCAACTCGCCCTGGGCCATCAGCGATGGCTGGCGGCTCGGCCACGCCGGTGGCCGCACGCTCGCGTTCCAGCATCGCGACCACCGGATCGAACTGACCGGGCACGGCAGCGACGGCGCCTATCGCATCGAATACGGCGGACGCAGAGTCTCGGTCTTGGGCGCACACATGACCGATGGCGCGCTCAGTGCCCGTTTTGACGGGGAAGGTCGACGCTATTCGGTTGCGGAGGGCGTGAGCACATTGGATATCCACGACGGCATGCAACGCCTGCGACTCGAACCGCTTGCGCTGTACCGCTTCGAGCAAGTCGGTGCGGGCGGCAGCGGCGATCGCGTCCTGTCGCCGATGCCCGGCCGCATCGTGCTGGTGAAAGTCGCGGCCGGTGATGTTGTCGTCGAGGGCCAGGAGGTTCTGGTAATGGAGGCGATGAAGATGGAGCTCAGCTTGAAGGCACCACGCGACGGCATCGTGGCCGAGGTACGGGCGATGGCGGGCGACGTTGTCGATGGCGATGCGGCATTGGTCACGCTGGAGACCTGAGATGGCCATGCCGGACGCAGTGCGCATCGTCGAGGTCGGCCCACGCGACGGCTTGCAGAACGAGACAGGCTCCATCGTCACCGCCGACAAGATCGCGTTGATCAATCGTTTGTCGGCCACGGGCTTGCAAACCGTCGAGGCGACCAGCTTTGTCAGCCCGAAATGGGTGCCACAGTTGGCCGATGCCGCTGATGTGTTTGCCGGCATCGCCCGCAAACCTGGCGTGCGCTATCCGGTGCTGGTGCCCAACGAACAAGGCTACGACCGCGCCCGCGCGGTGGGTGCAGAGGAAGTGGCGGTATTCACTGCCGCCTCAGAAGCCTTCAACCGAAAAAACATCAATGCCTCGATCGATGAATCGATCGAACGCTTCATCCCGGTCCTTGAGCGCGCCAAGGCAGACGGCGTCGCCGTGCGTGGTTATGTCTCGACCGTGTTGGGGTGTCCCTATCAAGGCCATGTGCCAATCGACGACGTGGTCCGCGTCGCCAAGCGTCTGCATGCGCTCGGCTGCTACGAAATCTCGCTGGGCGACACTATCGGAGTCGGTACGCCGCAGGAAGCGCGCGCGATGCTTAAAGCGGTCGCAGGCGAAGTGCCGATGCCGGCGCTTGCGATCCATTTCCACGACACGTATGGCCAGGCCTTGGCCAATATCCTTGCGTGCCTGGAAGAAGGCGTCGCCGTCATCGACTCCGCCGTCAGCGGCACCGGCGGCTGTCCGTACGCGAAAGGAGCAAGCGGCAACGTCGCCAGTGAGGATGTGGTCTACATGCTGCATGGAATGGGCATCGAGACCGGGATTGATCTTGGCAGGCTCGCTGAAACCGGACGCTGGCTCGCATCGCTGCTCGGACGCGAGACCGGCAGCAAAGTCGGCAAGGCGCTCGCCGCCTCATGACCACAACACCGCAGCCGGATCGCTCGGAAAGCGCGTCCGAACGCGTTGAGACAGCGGCCACGCTGGAAGCGCTGGAACGTGCGTGCCATGACCCGGCACTCTCCGAGCCGATACGCGTCCTGCTATGCCGGGCGCGCAACGCGTTGCGCAATGCGGATGTCTCGGCCGATTCCGCGCACCAGCGCTATCACGCGCTGTTCGATGCGGTGCCCGATCCGGTCAGCGTACTGGATGAAACCGGCATCGTGCTTGACCTCAACAAGGCCGGCATGTCCGCGTACAAGTTGTCGCGCGATCAGATCATCGGCCAGCCGATCGAACGATTGAATCCAGATCTGCCGAAGGATCATCTGGCGCCCGTCTGGGAAGCGCTCAATCGCGGCGAGACTTATGTCATCGAAGTAACCAACATGCGCGGCGATGGCACCCGCTTTCCGGTCGAGGTGCACTCTGCCGGTTTCGTGCAGGATGGGAAACGACGCATCGTCGCCGTCGCGCGTGACCTGAGCGCGCGCTGGCACGCGGAATCGCGCTATCAACTGTTGATGGAATCCATCGACAAGGGCGTGATTCTGTTCGATCGCAATCTTGAGGTGGTGTCGGCCAATCCCTCTGCACACGGGATGCTGGGCGTCAACAGCGCAAAAAGCATCCCGGGCTTGTTGCGTGGCAGCGAGTGGACCATTGTTGATGAAGACGGGCATCCGATGGTCGCCGATGATTGGCCCACAACACGCGCATTGCGCACCGGTCAGGCGATCGGCAGCACGTTGATCGGGCTGTACCACAAACCGTCCAGTCGCATGACCTGGATTTCCGTCGACAACGTGCCGGTGTTTTCGCCCGACTGCGATCAGGCTGATCATGTCTTCGCCATGTTCAGCGATGTGACTTCGTTGAAACGCGACAACGCCTTGTTTGATCGCGTGCAATCACTCGCGCATATCGGCGGCTGGGAATGGGATGCCGGACGCTGCAAGCTGTACCTGACCGACGAAGCCAGGCACATTCTTGGACAGGTGCATGCGCCGACCACGCTCGACGAAATGCTGGGCTGCCTGCTGCCACCGGACCAACAACGATTGCATGCGGCCATCGATGGGCTCAGCGCGGACGCAGGCGGCTTCGCGCTGGAGCTGCAGGGCACCCGCGCCAATGGCCATGTTTTCTGGATCCGCGTGATCGGCCAAGACGATTCCAGTGATCCCGCAGCGCGCATCACCGGCACCATGCAGGACATCACCGAGCGCAAGCAGGCCGAAGATGTGCTGCGCGTCCAGGCCCGTACCGACCCGCTGACCGGCTTGATGAATCGCGATGCACTTCTCGAGCATCTCGACGCCATGCTCGCAGATCCATCGCGTGCCGACGTTGCGGTGTTGTACATCGACCTGGACCGCTTCAAGACCATCAACGACGTGCTCGGCCACGCAGCGGGTGACGAGCTGCTGATCAGCGCCGCGCAGCGCATCCACGGCGCAATTCACGGCGAAGGCCTGATTGCACGTTTCGGCGGCGACGAGTTCCTGGCGGTCTGCGCGATCGGCGACGATCCCGCGCGTCCGCAACGGCTCGCAGAACGCGTGCTGCGCGCTTTTGCGGAAAGTTTCCTGTATGCCGATGACGAATTCGCGATCACCGCCAGCATCGGTATCGCGCGCACACCCGACGACGGCGCGCGTCCGCAGCAGCTGATCCAGAACGCGGATGCGGCCATGTATGACAGCAAACGGCGCATGCGCAATGGCTGGCAGGCATTTACCCCGGACTTGGCGCAACGGCAGCAGGATCGGCTACAGATCGAAACACAACTGCGCCGCGCCGCCGACAACGGCGAGTTCCATCTGGTGTACCAGCCGCAGGTCGATTTGCGCGATGGCCGCATCGTCGCAGCTGAAGCTCTGATCCGCTGGGAAAGCCACCAACTTGGCGAGCTGCGTCCGGACATCTTCATCAGTCACGCCGAAACCACCGGCGACATCGTGCGGATCGGCGGCTGGGTGTTGCGTGAGGCGTGCAAGCAGGTCGATGCGTGGCGGCGACAAGGCCACGGGATCGTGCGGGTCGCGGTGAATGTGTCGTACCGGCAATTCCTGGCCGAAGACCTGGTGCGTCGCGTCAGCGAAACGCTGGAGGAATTCGCATTACCCGGCTCTGCGCTTGAACTTGAATTCACCGAGCGTGTACTGATGGAAGACGCGCCCGACACGATCAGGGCGCTGGAGAAACTACGCGCAATGGGCGTGGTGTTGACGATTGACGATTTTGGCGAAGGCTACAGCGCGTTGAACTACCTGCGCCGCCTGCCGATCCACGGCCTCAAGCTCAGCCAGCTGTTCGTCTCCGGCGTACCCGCAAATCCCTCGGATATCGCGGTCTGCCGCGCAGTGTCAGCCATCGCCAGCAGCCTGGATCTAAGCTTGGTCGCCGAAGGCGTTGAATCGGAAGTTCAGCGCCAGTTCCTGTTGCAGCTCGGTGTGCCGATCGGACAAGGTTTCCTGTTTGCGCCGGGGCTCAGTGCCGATGAATTCGCGATCCGACTCGCACACAACCGGGACACCGCCGTGCATGCATGACGCCAATGGACGTTTCC
>JAYTAY010000411.1:0-2898 GCA_043737255.1 Luteimonas sp. | reverse complement strand
TGACCTTGTACGAGGCGCGCGGCGATTACCAATTGATCCTCGACCACATGGAGGAAGCCGGTGAAGGCGCGTTGCGGCGTGCGTTCGAGGAACTGAAGGCGAAGTTGACTGCCGAAGGCGTGTTCGACGACGCACGCAAACGTCCCCTGCCCGCTTACCCCAAACGCATTGCCGTGATCACTTCCGCCAGCGGCGCGGCGGTGCGCGATGTCGTCAGTGTGTTGTCGCGGCGCTTTCCTCTACTCGACGTCGAGATCCTGCCGGTGCCGGTACAAGGCGACTCGGCCGCTGCGCAGATCACGACCATGCTCAAGCGCGCCGATGCCTCGGGCCGATACGACGTGCTGCTGCTGACGCGAGGGGGCGGCTCGCTCGAAGACTTGTGGGCGTTCAACGATGAACACCTCGCGCGCGCGATTGCGGCGTCGAAGACCATTGTCGTGTCGGCCGTCGGCCACGAAACCGACTTCAGCCTCGCCGATTTCGCTGCCGACTTGCGTGCGCCCACGCCATCGGTGGCTGCCGAATTGATCGTGCCCAACAGCCATGATCTGCTCGCGCAATTGCAGGGGTGGCAGCGGCGTCTGCAAGGTCTGCACGGCAACCGGCTGCGACAACTTGCACAACGCGCCGACCGCGCTGCGTTGCATCTGCATGCGCTGCGTCCGCAAGCCCGACTGGCGCTGTTGCGGCGACGCGAGCAGGAAGCCAAACGCCGGCTGGAGGCTGCACTACGCGGCCAGATCGAACGTCGCCTTGCGCGACTGCGGCATGCCGATGCGGTGCTGCGCGCGATGCAGCCAGGACGCCGGCTCGCGCAGCTGCGCCAGCGCATTGCCGCGCTGGCGTTGCGCCCACAATCGACGATTGCGAGGCGATTGCAACGTGATGCGCTTCGACTGCGCGGTCTTGCGCGATCACTGGAAACCGTCAGCCCGCTGGCCACCGTGGCGCGCGGCTACGCGATCCTGCAACGCGACGATGGGCGGATTGTGCGCAGTGTTGATAAAACCGCTATCGGCGATGCGCTCGACGCGCGACTTGCAGATGGAACATTGCGGGTGCGCGTTGAATCGAAGGCGTAGTTTGTTTTTTGTGTGAGCGCCCCATGGCCGCGATGGGCTTTACCGGTAATGCTTCATCGCGCCCATGGGGCGCTCTTACAAAGGCACATTCGCTACCGGGGTTTAACCTCGTGTTTGCGATGGTGTCGCCAAGGAGACGCGCATGCTGAAGAAATCCTATCCCTATTACCTGGCCAACAAGCCGGTTGCCGCCAACACCGACCTTGAGGTACTGGACAAGTACTCGGGCAAGCGTGCAACGCGCGTGGCGTTCGCCGACAACGCCACCGTGCGCAAGGCCATCGTCGCGGCCGACAAGGCGCGCGAGGCGATGGCGGCCTTCGCACCCGACCAGCGTCGTGATGTGCTGGATCACTGCGTGTCCCGATTCAGCGAACGACACGAGGAACTGGCCTTGGCGCTGTGCATCGAGGCCGGCAAGCCAATCAAGGACGCGCGCGGCGAGGTCACCCGGCTGATCGATACCTTCCGCATCGCCGCCGGCGAGGCCACGCGTATCGATGGCGAAGTGCTCAACCTCGAAATCAGCAAACGCACGCGTGGCTATCGCGGGCTGGTCAAACGCGTGCCAATCGGCCCCTGCGCCTTCATCACGCCGTTCAACTTTCCTTTGAACCTGGTCGCACACAAGGTTGCGCCCGCGATCGCCGCGGGTTGTCCGTTCGTGTTGAAGCCTGCGGCGAAGACGCCGGTCGGCGCGTTGCTCATCGGCGAGGTGCTGGCGGAAACTGATCTGCCCGACGGCGCGTTCTCGATCCTGCCCTGCTCCAATGACGATGCGGGGTTGCTGGTCGAGGACGAGCGCATCAAGTTGTTGTCGTTCACCGGCGGACTGGTCGGTTGGGAATTGAAGGCGCGCGCCGGCCGCAAGAAGGTCACGCTGGAACTTGGCGGAAACGCCGCCTGCATCGTTGACGAGGATCCCGGCGCCGATCTCGATCACGTCGTCGAACGGCTGGTGTCCGGCGCCTATTACCAATCCGGGCAAAGCTGCATCAGCGTGCAACGCATCTACGTGCATGCAGCGATTTATCCGAAGCTGCGCAAGAAACTGATGACCGCCGTGTCCAGGCTCAGGATCGGCGATCCGAGAGACGAGAAGGTCATCATCGGACCGATGATCGACGAGGACGCGGCCAAGCGCGTCGAAAGCTGGATCGCCGCCGCCGCAAAAGCAGGCGCGACGCCACTGGTCGCTGGCGCACGGCACAGACATCTGCTCCCCGCCGCGCTGCTGGAAAACGTACCGCGCAACAGCGACCTATACCGCAAGGAAGCCTTCGGACCGGTCGCATGCATCGAGTCCTTCGACGATTACGAACGCGTGCTCAAGCGCATCAACGACAGCGACTTCGGTCTGCAGGCGGGCGTGTTCACCGGCCGCCTGGATCATGCGCTGCGCGCGTGGGACGTGCTTGAGGTGGGTGGTGTCATCGTCGGCGACGTGCCCAGTTTCCGCGTCGACAACATGCCTTACGGCGGCGTCAAGCAATCAGGCCTGGGCCGCGAAGGCGTGCGTCATGCGATCGAGGACATGACCGAGCAACGGTTGCTGGTGATTCGCGGCTGAGAACTCCGAAAAGCTGTAGCCCGGGTGGAGCGCAGCCTACGGATGGTCTTCCGATCCGGCAGCAACTTTCCTTCATGCACCGATGATGTACAAAAGTGTGACGGGGGGATTCGTGGATATACATGACGGCATTACGCAGACGCGTAGTGCCTCTTTTTTTTCGCCATTATCCAGGGAAGCCACGATGACGATCCATCACCCCACCCCCATCACACTCCGAAACGCCGCCTCGCCCTGCTGCCA
>JAYTAY010000410.1:0-2907 GCA_043737255.1 Luteimonas sp. | reverse complement strand
GGCCTCGACCGGTCAGCGCATACAACGCGAGGCTGCGGCCCAGAGCAGACATGAGCTGGCCGCCATACAGGCTGTAACGACGAACCAACGGATAGTCCTCACTCATGCTGTTGAGACGCGTCGGCGCGACGGCAATACCTCCGTTACTGATGGCCAGCGGACGAGCATTCTTCGGAATCATGCTGCGCAAACCGACAACGCCGATCGCCGAGGTGTCCAGAGCAACCGCTTTGCCAACGCGCACCAAGCCCGGCTGCACCACCGCTGTGTTGATGATGCGCATATCGCTCATCACCCGCACCTGGAAGAACTCACGCGCTCCGCTACGCATTCCTGTCAAATGCAGATTGATCGGCGCGGCGCGACCGCCGATCTCGGACCAGTTGCGAATTTTTCCCGCGAAGATGTCACGCAATTGTTCGACGCTCAGCTCGCGTATCGGATTGCTCGCGTGTACCACGATCGCCACGCCATCCAGCGCGATGACGTATTCCTGATCCGGTGACCCCAGATCGCCCAGCTGCCAGGCCGCGTCAGGTTCCTCGGCGTTGGGGCGTCGGGACAACATCGCCAACTCGCTGTTGCCGTCGATCAGGTCGGTCATTCCGGCCGCGGACCCTTGCTTGTCGATTTCGACGATGAGCGGCAAGTCATCTCGTTCGGCATGTATTTCCAGCCGGGCCGGGTCGCGCGCCACGCGCTTGATGTCCTTGTAACCAATCGAACTTAGCCAGGATTCGATCAACGCCGGCATCAGTCGCTCGCCGACAGTATTGGAGCCGTGGATGCGCAAACGTTCGACATCATCCTGGGACACAACATGCAGCGGCAACACGGCAAGCAACAGCGCCACAAGAGTGGCGCGGATGGTCAAGAAGCGATTCATCGAAGTCCCCTGTGCAAGCCGGCGAGCTTCAGGCAGTGCCATGACAGAAGAATGACGATGTAACGACGCGGGCCGTGTTCGCAGGGCGTAGAGGAATCAGTCGCCGCTCGCCACCGGCCGCGTTTCGTCGGCGATCCAGCTACTCCACGAACCGGTGAACAACTTGGCACCGTGCAGGCCTGCATGTTCCATCGCCAGCAAGTGATGACAGGCAGTGACCCCAGAGCCGCACATCGCGACGATTTCACCCGGCTTTCGTTGCACAAGTAGCGCACGGAATTCCTCGCCAAGCCGTGCTGCGGACTTGAAGCGGCCATCGCTGAGGTTCTGTGAATACGGACGATTGATCGCACCCGGCACGTGGCCTGCGACGCGGTCGATGGGCTCGACCTCACCCCGGAAACGCCCGGCCGCGCGTGCATCGACCAGCAGGCCCCCGTGATCGAGATGTGCCTGTACCTGCTCCGCGTCGAGTAACAGGTCCTTGCCAAATTGCGCGTCATAGCGTGTCGGCTGCGGAGTGCGGATCTCCCTCTCGATGGGCAAACCAAGCGCATTCCACCGCGCCCATCCGCCATCGAGCACGGCGACGTTGTCGTGACCGAGTGCACGCAGCAGGAACCACAGGCGCGCAGCGAATGCACCGTCGCCGTCGTCGTAAGCGACGACCTGACTCTGCGGACTGATGCCCCAGGCGCCGAGCCTGGCGGTGAAATCCGCAGCATCGGGCCATGGATGCCTGCCTTGATCCTGCTTGTCGTGATTTGACAGGTCGCGGTCCAGGTGCGCATACAACGCTGCAGGGATATGCGCATTCCTGTACGCATCCTCACCGACCACGGAATCGCTTAATGCGAAACGACAATCAACGATCACGATTCCTGCATTGTCTATTTGCAGCGCCAGTTCTTCGGCTTGCACCAATGTCGTCCAAACGGTCATCACAGTGCTCCCAGTCGATCACGAAAATTCAACAGCATCGAGGCCGTTGCGCCCCAGATACGCTGATCGGGTGCATGGTCAGACCGATTGAATTCGTACACACGGCGCAGGCGGCCGCCGAGTTCGAGCTCTAACGATTGCAGGCTGTCCCGCGCCAGCAGGAAGTGCAGTGGAACCTCGAACACAGCAGCGACTTCCGAGAGGTCTGGAACCGCAACATAGTCTTCCGCAATGACGGCCACCACTGGCAGCACACGGAAGCCAGTGATCGTGATCAATGGGTCGAGATAGCCGAGCGGGATGATCTGGTCCGGGAGCAAACCGATCTCTTCGACCGTTTCCCGCACCGCCGCGGCCACGGCATCGGCATCACCGGCCTCGATGCGGCCGCCCGGGAAACTCACCTGGCCGGCATGATTGCGCAGGCCATCGTTGCGTCTGGTCAATACGACCTGTAACCCCGTGTCGCGGGGCACCAGGCCAACCAGCACGGCGGCTTCGGCGGCCGGCACGTTTTCCGGCAATAACCCAAGCAGTTCTTCATGATTCCAACCAGCGCTGGAAGGCGCCGCGTCAAGCGAGTGCAGCGCTGACTGGATCCGTGACAGATCAATTGATGCAGGATCTGGAGTCAGGCGCATCAGCCGCGTTGCGACTCGCGCACAGGCAGCGTGGTTTCCATCAACCTGAGCCGCTCGTCATCGTTCATCTGCGGCCATCGCGCGATCTCGGCGGAGGTACGGTGGCAACCGAGGCACAGGCCATCGTCGTCGAGCGTGCAAACGCCGACACAGGGGCTGAGAACGGCGCGGTAATTCGGATTCATCATTTCTTCTGATGCTGACTAACGGAAACGTCAATTCAACAACATTGCGCCGGCACTGGGCCGGCGCAACGGTGAAGCTTCAAGTCACTGAATGACCAGCTGCGCTGTTATGGAGCGCTTCCCGCCTTCGCGGGGATGACGCAATGGAAAAGGCGTTGTGTCACTTGACGCTGACCAGCTTCAGCTCGAAAGCGACCGCGACATTCGGCGGGAAGCCGTTGCGCATGTCGGCACCGAACGCCTTGTCCGGCGG
>JAYTAY010000409.1:0-2909 GCA_043737255.1 Luteimonas sp. | reverse complement strand
CCCGGCTCGATCTCGATCGTTTCGGCGTGGTGTTCCGCCCGTCACCGCGTCAGTCCGACGTGATGATCGTTGCCGGCACGCTGGTCAACAAGATGGCGCCGGCGTTGCGCAAGGTCTATGACCAGATGCCTGATCCCAAATGGGTCATCTCGATGGGCAGCTGCGCCAACGGCGGCGGTTATTACCACTACAGCTATGCGGTGGTGCGCGGTTGCGATCGCATCGTGCCGGTCGACATCTACGTGCCGGGGTGTCCACCGACCGCCGAAGCGTTGGTCTACGGCATCCTGCAATTGCAGAAAAAGATTCGTCGCGCGACTGTTTTCGGCGCCGATGACGCGACAGCGACCAGTCAACGCCGCTTTTCCACCGCTTCCTGATTCCACGAGACCGCAAGCCCGCCGATGGCCGAGCCAGCAGAACATTTCGTCGACAGACTGCGCGCGCGTTTCGCCAATGCGACGCTCGATGTCGCCCAGCCGCGCGGCGAGTTGACGCTGGAAGTCGCCGCCAACGATTGGTTGCAGGCAGCGCGCACGCTGCGCGATGACTTCGGCTTCGAGCAGGCAGTCGATGTCTGCGGCGTCGATTACCTGAGTTATGGCAGCGACGAGTGGGACACCAGCGATGTGTCCTCGGAAGGCTTCAGCCGCGGTGTCGAAGGCATGGGTCCGGGCCGCTTCAAATGGGGGCAGCAGGCCGATGGCGTCGCCGTGCCCAAGCGCCGCTTTGCCGCCGTCGCCCACTTGTTGTCGCTGCAGCACAACCGGCGCCTGCGACTGCGCACGTTCTGCGAGAACGACGACCTGCCGGTGGTCGATTCGCTGACCTCGATCTGGGTCGGTGTGGACTGGTTCGAGCGCGAAGCGTTCGACCTGCTTGGAATCATCTTCAAAGGTCATCCGGATTTGCGCCGGATCCTGACCGACTACGGTTTCGTGGGCCATCCGTTCCGCAAGGATTTTCCGCTGATCGGCAATGTCGAAGTGCGCTACGACGCTGATAAGCAGCGCGTGATCTATGAGCCGGTGACCTCCGTCGAGCCGCGCGTGCTGGTACCGCGCGTGATCCGCGACGATGCGCGCTACCAGACGGCAGCGGGTGAGGATCGCGATCTGAAAGTCGGCAGTATGTTGGGGCCGGCGGAGATCACGAAATGAGCGTGCAGCCGCAAGCATCGAGCACGCCATTCGCCAGCGATGCTGCCGAAAGCCGTCAGGAAATCCGCAACTACACGTTGAACTTCGGTCCGCAACACCCGGCCGCGCATGGCGTGCTGCGATTGATCCTGGAAATGGATGGCGAAGTCGTGCAGCGCGCCGACCCGCACATTGGCCTCCTGCATCGCGGTACCGAAAAACTGGTCGAGTCCAAGCCGTACAACCAGTCGATCGGCTACATGGATCGTCTCGATTACGTGTCGATGATGTGCAACGAACACGCGTACGTACTGTCGATCGAACGCCTGATGGGCATCGAGGCGCCGGAACGCGCGCAATACATACGCACGATGTTTGATGAGATCACCCGTCTCCTCAACCACTTGATGTGGATCGGTTCCAATGCGCTCGATCTAGGTGCGATGGCGGTGTTCCTGTACGCGTTCCGCGAACGCGAAGAACTGATGGACTGCTACGAGGCGGTCAGTGGCGCGCGGATGCACGCTACGTACTACCGCCCAGGCGGCGTTTATCGCGATCTGCCCGACCGCATGCCCAAGTACAAGGAATCACCATGGCGCAAGGGCGGTCAGCTCAAGCGTTTCAATGAATGGCGCGAAGGTTCGCTGCTGGATTATCTGGAAGCCTTCGCCAACGATTTCCCCAAGCGCGTCGACGAATACGAAACCCTGCTGACCGAGAACCGCATCTGGAAGCAGCGCACCGTCGGCATCGGCGTAGTGTCGCCGGAAGCTGCGCTCGCCTGGGGTATGAGCGGCCCGATGTTGCGCGGTTCCGGTATCGCCTGGGATCTGCGCAAGAAGCAGCCGTATGCCAAATATGCGGAAGTCGATTTCGATATCCCGATCGGCACCAACGGCGACTGTTACGACCGGTATCTGGTGCGCGTGGCCGAGATGCGGCAGTCGACCGGCATCATCCAGCAATGCGTGCAGTGGTTGAAGGCCAATCCGGGCCCGGTGATGCTGGACAACTACAAGGTGTCGCCGCCATCGCGCGAATCGATGAAGGACGACATGGAAGCGTTGATCCATCACTTCAAACTCTTCACGGAAGGCTATTGCGTGCCGGCCGGCGAAACCTATGCGGCGGTTGAGGCGCCGAAAGGCGAGTTCGGCGTGTACCTGATTTCCGATGGTGCCAACAAGCCGTTCCGCTGCAAGCTGCGCGCGCCCGGCTTCGCACATCTGTCGTCGATGGACGCCTTCGTCAAGGGCCACATGCTGGCTGACGTTGTGGCGATGATCGGCACCTACGACATCGTGTTTGGCGAGATCGATCGATGAAGGCCACTGGCAACTTCGAGTCCGCGCGCAATGTCGATCCGCTGGTCGTGCTCAGCGATGAGACCCGTGCGCACATCGACCACTGGCTGGCCAAGTTCCCGCCGGATCGCAAGCGTTCGGCCGTCTTGCAGGGCCTGCATGCTGCGCAGCAACAGAACCATGGCTGGCTCACCGACGAATTGATCTCAGGCGTTGCGAAATATCTCGGACTGCCGCCGGTCTGGGCCTACGAAGTGGCGACCTTCTACTCGATGTTCGAAACCCGCAAGGTCGGCCGCCATAACGTCGCGTTCTGCACCAATATCAGTTGCTGGTTGAACGGCGCCGAAGATCTGGTCCGACACGCCGAGAAGAAACTCGGCTGCAAGACCGGCGAATCCAGCGCCGATGGCCGCATCTTCCTCAAGTGTGAGGAAGAGTGCCTGGCAGCGTGCGGCGGCGC
>JAYTAY010000408.1:0-6849 GCA_043737255.1 Luteimonas sp. | reverse complement strand
AATTGAACGACAGGCAGTTCGACCGCGTGTTCAACATCCTGCACGGCGGCGATGGCGAGAATGGCGTGCTGCAGGGGTTGCTGCAGGGGCTCGGCGTGCCGTACACCGGCTCCGGCGTGCTCGGCTCGGCGTTGGCCATGGACAAGACGCGGACCAAGCAGGTGTGGTTGTCGATGGGCCTGCCGACACCGCGTTACCAGCGCTTGCCAAAAGGCGATGACGTCGGCGCGGCGGCGCGCAGTTTCGGATTCCCGGTGATCGTCAAGCCGCCGGTGGAAGGGTCCAGCGTCGGCATCCATCGCATTTTCAACGAAACCGATCTGCAGCAGGTCATCGCATATGCAGCCGACTATCCCGGCGAGTTGCTGATGGAGCAACTGATCGTCGGCGACGAACTCACCGTCGGTATTCTCGACGGGCGCGCCTTGCCGTCGATCCGCATCGTGCCGACCGGCGAGTATTACGACTACCACGCCAAGTACGTCGCCGAAGACACGCAATACCTGTGCCCGGGTTTGCAGGGCGCGGACGAGGACGAGATCCGAAGCATCTCGTTGGCCGCGTTCAATGCAGCCGGCTGCAGCGGCTGGGGTCGCGTCGACGTGATGCGCGACCGCGCCAGCGGCCAGTTCCATCTGCTCGAAGTCAACACCGCGCCGGGCATGACCAGTCATTCACTGGTACCCAAAGCGGCGCGCGAAATCGGGATCGAATTCGAGGAGTTGTGCTGGCGGATTCTGGAGATGACGTTGCCGGAGGTGGCGGCATGAACGCGATGCTTCGTTTCGTCGCCTGGCTGCTCGCGCTCGCGCTGGTGGCGTTGCCGGTGGTGGCGGTGGTCAATGGCTGGATAGCCGGTGATCGCTGGCCGCTGCGCAAATTGCGCGTGACCAGCCAGTTCGATCGCGTCGATCCGCAGCAGCTGCGCGCGACGGTGATGCCTTATGCGAAGCACGGTTTCTTTGCCGTGCGGCTGGAGGACGCGCAGATCGCAGTCGCCAAATTGCCGTGGGTCGAACGCGCTGAAGTGCGCAAGCGCTGGCCGGATATCCTCGAAATCCGCATCGTCGAACACAAGCCGTTCGCGCGCTGGGGCAAGGATCGCCTGTTGTCCGAACATGGCCGCCTGTTTCCGATCAAGAGCGTGCGCGGCGCGGCGCTGCCGAACAACCTGCCGCAGCTCGACGGCGATCCGGCGCGCATCGCCGAGGTGGTCGCGCTCTACAACGAATCGCGTGCCTTGCTGTCGCCGGGCGGGATCGAGGTTCGCGGCCTGGAGCAGGACGATCGCGGCAGCTGGTCGTTGACGCTTGCAAGTGGCACCGAAGTCGTCATCGGGCGCAGCGACGCCAAGGCGCGACTGACGCGTTTCTCACGCCTGCTGCCGCGTTTGCTGGCGCAGCAGCAACGGCCGCTGCAGCGTGCAGACCTGCGCTACACGAATGGGTTTGCATTGAGCTGGGCGGATGCAGCCGTGCCATCCGCCCCTCAACTCCCATCACAACCTTCTGCTGCAGTCGGCAGACGCGACACAAGGGCGCAGGAACAGACATGAATCGCAAAGGCGACAAATCACTGATCGTCGGCCTCGATATCGGCACCTCGAAAGTCGTGGCGCTGGTCGGCGAATATTCCCCTGGAAATCCGATCGAAGTCATCGGCATCGGTTCGCACGAATCGCGCGGGCTCAAGCGCGGCGTGGTGATCGATATCGAATCGACCGTGCAGTCGATCCAGCGCGCCGTCGAGGAAGCCGAACTGATGGCCGGCTGCGAAATCCGATCGGTCTACGCCTCGATCTCCGGCAACCACGTGCAATGCCGCAACTCGCCGGGCATCGTGCCGATCCGCGACGGCGAAGTGACCTATGCCGATCTGGAGCGCGTGCTGGAAGCGGCCAAGGCCGTCGCGATTCCCGCCGACCAGAAGATCCTGCACGCGATCGCGCGCGAATACGTGCTTGACGATTCGCAGGAAGGTATCCGCAATCCGGTCGGCATGACCGGCGTGCGCCTGGAAGTGCACGCGCATCTGGTCGTCTGCGCGCAGTCGGCCGCGGCCAACATCAGCAAGTGCGTGCAGCGTTGCGGTTTGCAGATCGATGATCTTGTCTTGTCGTCGCTGGCCTCGAGCACGGCGGTACTGACCAATGACGAACGCGAACTGGGCGTGGCGCTGGTCGATATCGGCGCGGGCACCACCGATGTCGCGGTGTTCGTGCAGGGCGCGATCTGCCACACGGCGTCGTTGCCGATCGCCGGCGACCACGTCACCAACGACATCGCGCACATGTTGCGCACGCCAACGCCCGAAGCCGAGCAGATCAAGGTCCGTTACGCATGCGCGCTGGCGCAATTGGCGACGGCCGAGGAATCGATCCAGGTACCGAGCGTCGGCGATCGTCCACCGCGTCGCCTGCCGCGTCATTCGCTGGCGCAGGCGGTGCAGGGTCGCTACGAGGAAATCTTCGAGATGGTGCAGGCGGAACTGCGCCGCTCGGGCTTCGAGGAAATGGTGCGCGCCGGCATGGTGCTGACCGGCGGCGCTTCGAAGATGGAAGGCGTGGTCGAACTGGCCGAGGAAATGTTGCAGATGCCGGTGCGTGTGGGCATTCCGCAGCACGTCACTGGCCTTGGCGAAGTGGTCGGCAATCCGGTGCACGCAACCGGCGTCGGTCTGTTGTTGATGGGTAGCCAGACCGAGCATCCGCGCCGGCCGTTGCTGCCGACCGGACGCGCCGGAAGTTTCTTCAACAAGGTCAAGGATTGGTATCGCGGAGAGTTTTGAGAATCACAGGCTCTTGCAAAGCGGAGCTTGCTCCGCTGTTCTGAAAAAACAGCCGGGCAAGCCCGGCGCTACAAAGCAAAAAGCAAATGCCACTGCGACGGCGCGGCGGCACGCAGGCAGGGCGAATCAAACGATTGCGGTATCTGGCGACACAAACCCGATTACATAACTAGAACGAATAACGGAGGACGTGGACATGGCGAATTTCGAACTCATCGAAAAAATGGCCCCAAATGCGGTGATCAAGGTCATCGGCGTGGGCGGCGGCGGCGGCAATGCAGTCGCGCACATGGTCAACAGCAACGTGGACGGGGTGGAATTCATTACCGCCAACACCGATTCGCAGGCGATCAAGAACTGCGGCGCCAAGTTGCAGCTGCAGCTCGGCACCAACGTGACCAAGGGCCTCGGCGCAGGCGCCAATCCGGAGGTCGGCCGCCAGGCCGCACTCGAGGATCGCGAACGCATCATGGATGCGCTGGCCGGCGCGGACATGGTGTTCATCACCGCCGGCATGGGCGGCGGTACCGGCACCGGTGCGGCCCCGGTGGTGGCGCAACTGGCGAAGGAAATGGGCGTGCTGACGGTCGCCGTCGTCACCAAACCATTCCCGTTCGAAGGACGCCGCCGCATGCAGGTGGCGTTGAAGGGCATCGAGGAACTGTCGCAACACTGCGATTCGCTGATCACGATTCCGAACGAAAAATTGATCACCGTGCTCGGTCGCAACGCGACCATGATCCAGGCCTGCCGCGCCGCCAACGACGTGCTGCTCGGCGCCGTGCAGGGCATCGCCGATCTGATCGTGCGTCCCGGCCTGATCAACGTCGACTTTGCGGACGTGCGCACCGTGATGTCGGAAATGGGCCTGGCCATGATGGGCACCGGCAGCGCCCGCGGCGACGATCGTGCGCAGGCTGCCGCGGAGAGCGCGATCCAGAATCCGTTGCTCGACGACGTCAACCTGTCCGGCGCCAACGGCATCCTGGTAAACATCACCGCGGGTCCGGACTTCACCATGGCCGAGTTCGACGAGGTTGGTCGCACCATCGAGAACTTCGCCGCGGAAGACGCGACGGTGGTCATCGGTACGGTGCTCGATCCGGACATGCAGGACGAAGTGCGGGTGACGGTGGTGGCGACGGGTCTCAATCGCACCGCCGCGCGGCAATCTGTGCGTCAGCCCGAGCGCGAAGTGATGCGTACACCGATCAAGCTGGTGCGCAACGCGACCACCGGGCAGCCGGATTTCGACGCGATGGCCAATGTGGAGGACGCGCCGATGCCGAATTTTGGCAGCCTGCGCAGCAGCCGTGGTGGACGTTCCGCCGAGGCAGCGCCGGCGGTCGCGGATCTGCCCGGTGATTACCTGGACATTCCGGCGTTCCTGCGTCGCCAGGCCGATTGATGTCGCAATTGATGTTGTAGAGCGGAGCTTGCTCCGCTGCTCTTTGCTAACCGGAAGCAGCCGGGCAAGTCTCGGCTCTACGGAAGGGTTGTACGTCCTCCTCACTGCCGGGCATTCGCCTGCCCGGCAGTCTTTTCGACATCGGTGGGCGCTCATGCGCTTGTCCGCGACGTTCCGGAGCAGCAGGCAGCTTTCGTTCAGGTTCAGCCGGCGGCGTGTTAATCTTCTGCGCTCCCAGCCGCACTCATTGCAGCCGCGCCATTGAGCCGCCTGCGTGGATCCGCGCTACACACGCAAGCTCTGCAGGTTCCCATTCCGACGATGGTTCGCCAGCGCACACTCAAGAATGTCATCCGCGCCACCGGCGTCGGGTTGCATGGTGGTGAGAAGGTGTATCTGACGTTGCGCCCAGCACCAGTCGATACCGGGGTCGTGTTCCGCCGCATCGATCTCGATCCGGTGGTAGAGATTCCCGCCCGCGGTGAACTCGTGCACGAGACGATGTTGTGCACGGGTTTGAGCCGCGACGGGGCCAAGGTCATGACCGTCGAACACCTGATGTCCGCACTCGCCGGCCTCGGCATCGACAATGTCTACGTCGAGCTGTCCGCGGCCGAAGTGCCGATCATGGATGGCTCGGCCGGCCCGTTTGTGTTCCTGCTGCAATCGGCAGGGGTCGCCGAACAGGAAGCGCCAAAACGCTTCATGCGCATCAAAAAACCGATCGAAGTGCGCGATGGCGACAAGCTTGCTCGTTTCACCCCGCACAACGGGTTCAAGCTGGGCTTCACCATCCAGTTCGACCACCCGATGATTCCGGCGACGCAGTCCCGCGCCGAAGTCGATTTCTCAACCACGTCCTACGTCAAGGAAGTCAGCCGCGCGCGCACGTTTGGGTTCATGCGCGACCTGGAATTCATGCGCGAGCGCAACCTCGGCTTGGGCGGCTCGATGGACAACGCCATCGTGCTCGACGAGTTCCGCGTCCTCAACGAGGACGGTCTGCGCTACACGGACGAATTCGTCCGCCACAAAATCCTCGATGCGATCGGCGACCTGTATCTCACCGGCCACCCGATCGTGGGCGCCTACGAAGGCTTCAAATCCGGCCACGCCCTCAACAACAAACTGGTGCGTGCGCTGTTGGCCGATGCCAGCGCGTGGGAAGAAATCACCTTTGAGGAAGAGGCCGACGCCCCAGTCCTCTACGGCATTTTGGCCCCCGCCTGAGCTGCCGCTGGCGTTCTGAATCCAGAACGCAGTTTGCTCATCTTCGTGAGTAAAGCGTGAAGCGGTCACCTTGCTTTAACAATTTTTTAGCGGTTGTCTAGCAAAATATTAACGAATACAGGGGTTTACCCCGGTACCATGCCCGCTGGCCCATTCAAGCCGCGGACGCCAAACGGGCTACGCGATCCGGATCGGCCATCAACAATCCTTGTCGGACTTGCCGGGATCGGAGTCTTGCAGGGCGATCAGGGCAGCCCGCAATGCATCGCGCGCGGCCGCCGACATTGGTATCGCTGTCCGTTCCACCCGCACAGGCGGGGCCAACGGAGCAGTTGTCGCCTTGACGACAACCTCGGCGGCATCGAGCCCAATGGAACGGGCCGCGTTGAGGAGTTCGGGGGCAGCGAGCCTTGTCTTGGCTCGCCAGATCGGCGAATCGACCAGAAAAACGAGTTTGCCGTTGGTGAAATTCGCAAGTCGCATGTGCGCAGCGAGTGAAGAAGGCAGGCAGGGGCGTAACCGCCGGTCCAGTGCATCGAGCCACAAGGCACGACGCAACGGGTCGCCAGCCGGTTCCGCGAGCAGCGCATCGAGCGCGGCTTGTGGCACGGAAGGACGATTCGGACGGGATTTGGCATCGGACATCGGAATTCAATGAGCTTATCGATCATCGTCAACAATACGCGTGAGTGGGTGCAGGATTTGCCTTTGCGTGCACGCCATCTCGTAGCCTCGCGTCCGGGCACGGCTGCCCTGGTGCTGGCCGCTGCCGGCATGGTCATGGGAGCGGGCGCCAGCAGTGGCGTCGACAACCTCCATGCGAGTCAGCTGCAAGCCAAGGTCGAGCGCCAGCAGGCCAGCCTCGACGGCGCGCACAACGAGGCGCAGCGAGAGATCAATGCCATGGCCGCGAGACTGGGCGAACTGCAGGCAGAGGCCAACCGCCTCAACGCGCTTGGCGACCGCCTCACGCGCATCGGCCAGCTGCAGGACGGCGAATTTGATTTCAACAAACCGGTTGGCGTTGGTGGCGTGGGCCCGGTCCGTGACATGGCGACGAGCGAATTGCGCGGCGGCCTGAAGCAGCTGGACGCGCAGTTCGATGCGTCGGGCAAGCAGTTGTCGGTACTGGAGTCGCTGTTGTTCAGCCGCGAGCTGGATCGCAACGCCGTGCCCTCGCGTGAGCCGATCCTCGACAGCTACATCACCTCCGGCTTCGGCGGCCGCGCCGACCCGTTCGGCGGCGGTGCGGCCTTCCACAAGGGCATCGATTTCGAGGCCGACCCCGGGGACCCGGTACTGTCGGTGGCCGATGGCGTGGTCAGCTATTCGGGAGTGCGCAGCGGCTACGGCAACGTCATTGAAGTCGACCATGGCAATGGCTACGTGACCCGTTACGCGCACAACTCGCGGCTGTTGCTGCG
>JAYTAY010000407.1:0-6853 GCA_043737255.1 Luteimonas sp. | reverse complement strand
GTAATTTCAATTGCATGGTGGGTCTCCGGATAAGGCGTGTATGGGATAGGGATCGCCTGAGGCAACGGCTGCAGGCGCAGCCTTCGTTCCAGCAGGTTCAGAGACGTTTACGGAGGGTTATGCATTCCGGATGCATCACATGGATTTAACGTCATGCAACAAGGTGCGGCACCGTTCCCACACCTTGGGCGCCTCGCAGTGCAGGTACCTTTCCGGGCCCCTGCAGGCACGCCTTGATTCTTGTCGTCGGCTTTATTGCCGCGGGAAGATGTCTGGTGAGAGGCCGGGATATCTCGCCCCGAGCTTATTGAAATAGCGTGCCGAATCAGCGCAATCGGGATCTTCTTCGCAAATCGCCCATTCGGGCGGACCCTCCAGGTAAACCCAGCGTCCGTTTTTCCGGGTAAGCAAGCCATTCACTGCTTCGTAGTGCTGCGTACCATCCGCAGACTGCGGATCGGCATCCACCCACGCCCAGTTGCCATTGACCTTGAGATGTCTGACCACAAAAACGACATCCAGGCCAGACATGTCCTTTACGACTACCCTCAGAGCATTCGTTATTGCTTTTCTATCCTGGCTACCTTTAGGCGGTGTGCGGGCCTGTGTTGTTCTCACTTGGCCAGCCTTGGCTACCGGAACACTCTTGGCGGCGATGGCCGACACTGGCACCGCAGTTGATAGCAGCAACAGAAGCGCGAATTGATTGATGTTCACGAGTCATACCTCACTAAGAAATTGTTGCGATGTTGGGCAAAAAAGCATAAGCGATCACGTCGGCAAGGCTACCGGGCCGATCCTTTCTAATATTGGTTTGTCGTACGATGACTGCTGTGCATTAAATGGACGCTCGGTAACGGAAGCGTCCTGAACTTCGGACGCCAGGCCATGAAGATTTTTGTCGCTCTCTTCGCGTTGAGCTGGACTCTTCCAGTTTCTGCCGGTTCTATTTACAGCGTTTACACCAAACTCACTGATTGCAAAACCATTCAAGTTTTTCAGGAGTCCGGCGCCTCCATCAAACGTTGCCCCGGCGTGGCGGGTCATCAACTGCTGGTTGAGGACGACGACGACAGGCAGTCCGTGACGATCGTTGCGCCGGATGGGAAACGGCATTCACTCCGCTATTGGGATGTCATCACGCATGCATTCTCGAATCTGGGGGGAAAGGCGGAGTGGCGGGTGAGGAAGGTTGGAAAGATAGTCACCCCCATCTCGTTGATCGTGCGCGTCCATGCCAACGAGAATCCGGATGCACCCGATGAGAAGACCTCCTATCTGGCGGTCGCCAGGATGGCCGGCGACAGAATTTGCGTGACGGACCGGGTGAAGGATTCCCGCAAGGCGAATGCTGAAGCGCGACGGGCTGCTGATGCGTCAATGGGATCGCTCTGCCTCGAATGAAAAATTGATTGGTGTAATGCGTATCCCATTGAACAAACCTTCAGCAGTCACTTCTTTCTGGCGCGATGCGGATTTATTCAACATGGGAAGCTCCGGTGGTCGTGGAAACGTTTACTTTTTGACCTGCACATAATCGTAGTGCGCGAGCATGAACTGGTAATAGGTGAACCCATATCGATCGAACCAGTCATCGTTCTTGTAAAACTTTGCTTCGCAAACCGCGACTTCACGCAGGTTCTTTTCGAGGTTGCCGAGTATCTCGGTGTTTTTCCTGCGCACGACCTGGTCGAATTCTGCGAGGCTCTTGTCGATCTCCTGTGCTTCAACTTGAGCTCCGATCGAGGCGATACCGCCCGCCTGATTAGCGACGCCCTGCATGAAGGCGACCCCCGTCGTGGTCAGGCGATGGGTGAACTCGTAGTGGGCCCGCACCTTCTCCAAGGCGATTCGCCGTTTATTGACTTCACCCTGCGCCTTTTCGAAACAAGGGCGGCAATTCTTGATTTCCATGCATTTGGAGGGAACCGCCGGAGCACCGGTGGGTTGATAGTTCGCTTCCAGTCGCGCGTCCTGGGCGTTCAAAGCGCCGTATAAGTTGGAGGCTGCCTTGGCGGTATCCCCCCACCCTTTCAAAGAGCCCAAGCCCTTATCCAGTCCTCGGTCAAACGCGCGCCTGGCATCGTTCTGACTGTTCCTTTTCTCCTCCCGATGGGTTTCCGCTCGGTTAATGGCGCTTTGCTGATGTTCGCGGACGTCTTGGGCTTCGCGAGGTTTCGATGGCTCATATGGATTCTTCCATGGCGTAAGGTCCTTGGGTTCTGCCCATGTTGCCGTCCCATCTATTGGCCATGGATCCGCGGCTAGGACTGGACTGCAGATCAGAACACTACCAAGCAGCGCCAACAACGCGTGGAGTGGGATTGATGTCTTCATTTCAGGCTCCCATCAGTGCGCTTTCGGCGCATCAGCAAAAAGGCGGCGAATGCACCTCCAAGTAAAAGCAGGGTGACGATCAGCCCCAACTCCAGCCTTGAGAGGGAAATTTTGCCGGGCTTTTCCCCCACGTTCGCCGCTAGTTCGGTATCGGCGCGGCTGGGAGCTGCCATTTGCCCTTCGACGAACTTGCTGGCCGGTACCGCAATCGAGGGCAACGGCCCTTCGACTGGTTCGCCGACCCACACCACCAACTGATAGGCGGTCGGCTCTTCCGCCGTGATCCACAACTTGAAACCATCAAACGTGCGGAATGTGAGCTCCACTTTCTTGTCCGCGCCGGTTTCCCCGTCCCGCTCCGGCGCATCCCAGTCGTCCTTGACCACACGCACCCGAACTTTGTCTTCGGGATGTTGCGTGAGAACGGCAACCGAGATTGGTTGCGAAAGCTCCGTACCTTCGACAAGAAATCGGTGCCCGAGCTGATCCGCCTCACCTTGCATAAAGGCAGTTTGGCCGGGCGGCATGAGTTCATCCGGCTTGAGCTCAAGCTGCATGACCGGTCGCGTTTCCGCTTCCTCTTCCTGGGCTCGCACTTGCGAAACCAGGGCAGTGGACAACAGTGCTATGGCCAGGCATATGCGCCAGCTGGAAACAGTCTTCATGGTGTCGCCTCCGTATTGAGACCCATGCGCGCGTACGCGCGCTCCAGCAACTCGCGGCGTTGTTCGATGGGCATGACGCCGTAGCGCAACGCGATCTGCACGTCGTTCCTGATCACTGATCGGCGAATCCGATCAGGGCACCGACAATTCTGGAGTTCATAGCGTCGCACCCGCTTCGATGCGATCAAACGCATGGCCGACGATCGCGCGGATCTGCTCGATGCTCAGACCGAACTGGCGCATCGCGATGGACGCGTCGTTGCGCACCGCGTTGAACTGGACCGGACCGTTCTCCGCCGCTTCCCATGGCCCTTCGACCGCCTTGGCTGCCTTGAGCGTGACCTTGCCCTCGTTGTCGGCGCTGATGCTGCGCGCGAAGCCGGCGTAGGTGGCGTTCTCGTCGCGGAAGGTGCGGTAGCCGTTGCGCGGCGTCACCGTGATCACCATCTGGCTACGGCCGCGGGTGCCGTCGCCGTAGGCGATGTGGCAGTCCCGGCTACCACCGTTCAGGACGGGCGGCTCGTCGCCGCCCAAGAGCCGGTGGACGTAATCGACCGTCCAGTAGCTGCACGCATCGGTCGGGGCATAGCGCGCAGCCTCCCGCTTCTGCGCGGCGGCGTTGCCGGCGACGCCACTCACCGCAAGTGGCTGGGTGAGTCGGGCCAGCGCCTTGTTCGCCAGGTCCCCGGCTTGCTCCGGCGTGGCCAGGCTGCCGCCGAATTCGATCTCGACAGAAGCATCGCCGAGCATCGCCTGTAGCGTGCAGCAGCCACGCATCTTCGCTTCGTCCCAGTCGCCGACGAGTTCGGTGCCGTCCTGGAGCTTCAGCATGCCCCTGCTGGCGCTTTCGCCATCGGCCAGCGTGCGGCTGACGGCGGCGGAAATGGCGCCGGCATTTTCCCAGTTGGCCTGCACGGTGAGGTTGCGGTTGTCCTTGCCGACGTACCAGCACACAAAACCGTCGTCCTCCGGCCAGCCGCCTGAAGCGCCGAGCGGGTGGTAGCCGAGATAGGGCGGCCCGACGAGCTTGGAGCCGAGCACCGCTTCGACTTCCGCGACGGTCAGCAGCCGGCAGGGATCGTGTGCATCCGGCGCGACGTTCGCCTGCGTCCCGGACAGGTCCGTGGCGGACGTATCGGTCGAGTCGGCGATGCCGGCCGCCGTGCCTGCCGCCGCTGTGTCGGCCTTGTTGCACGCCGCCAGCGCGACGCTGAGCAGTGCAAGGGTGGCAAGGAAAATAGGTCGATGTTTCATGCGGGCCTCGGTCAGGGTCATGGGCAGGTTCGGGACAGTTCGACGCGGCGGTTGGCGGCTCGGCCAGCCAGGCTGTCATTGCTGGCGACCGGCCTGGTCAAGCCAAAGCCCGTTGCCGCCAGCCGCGCCGCAGGCACCTTGTATTGCGCGATCAATGCGTCCCGCACGGCCGCGGCGCGGCGCTGCGAAAGCGCCAGGTTGAACGCGCCGCCGCCGACGTTGTCGGTATGGCCTTCGATGCGTAACGACCAGCCTGGATTCGCGGTCATCACGTCCGCGACGGACTTCAGCGTGCCCGCGGATTGCGGCAGGAGGGTGGCCTGCGCGAAGTCGAAATAGATACCGCTCAAGCTGGCGCGACAGGTGCCGCCGGCGTTCCCCCCACCACTGGCTCCACTCCCGCCCCCGAACCCCCCAATCAAACCAGGGCCACCCGCGAGCGCAAACTGCAGCTGGATTGCTAGTGGCTCGCCGACAGGAAAATCGAAACGGATCGTCTGGCTGACTGTGCTGCGGTGCCGGTGGCGCAGAATCATCGGATTGAGCGGGTCGTCCAGCACCCACATCTCGATGTCCACGCTGTCGTTGCCGACAGTCAGCGTGCCCTTGACGTGGATCGTGTCCAGCCGGGTCGGTTGTCCGTTGACGAGTACCGACATCGGCACAACGCCGCGCTCGACGCGGGCCAGCGTCCCGCGGAAATACTTTCGGCCCGCGGGAATCGCCACGAAGCCGCTTTCTGCCTCGGCATCGCCCTTCCCCACGGTGCCGAGGATCACAGCCGACCTGCCGGTGGCCTTCAGCTCGGCCAGCGTCGACGCGGAGAGCTGATTCAGCGTGCTGCCGGGAAACTTTGCCGGATCTCCAGCCTGGAAATGGCCGTTCCGACGATTGGACTCCGCAAGGTCTTCCCGCCGGACTTCCCTTGTTCGCGTGTCTGTGATCGGCCCATTTGCGCCCATCTCGCGGAAGATCACAGTGAACTCGACGATGGAGCTATCGGCTCGAGTGACCGTCAGGATGTGTTCTCTGTCCCCGGACGGCCCCCGCGTCGCGCTGACCTCGACCAGCCCCTCCACCAGTGGGATGCGCGTGACCTCCGCGCTGGCTTGGCTCGGCACTAGAAAAAATGCGGCCACCAGCAAGGAAAGCCGGATGCGCATTACTTGGCCACCGGGTAGTCGATGCTCAACAACTGCGTGCTTTCGGGCCCGATCCGGCTGCGCAGCGTCAACGGATTGGCGGGGTCGTCGAGGAAAACCAACTCCACGTCATGGGCTTCCTTGTCTTTCTGGATGCGGCCCTTGGCGATCACGCCGGGCAGTTGCCGCTGCTTGCCATTGACCATCACTGCCAGCGTGGTCTTGCCGGCGGCGCGCAAGGTGCCGGTCGCCATCTGCAGCTGATCGATCTCGGCCATGGTGCCGGCCGCGTCGGCGCGCTCGCTTTCGCTGATGGCACCGCGCGCTGCGGCACCTTCCAGCGCCTCGGAAATGCCCGCGAAACCGCCCATGTCACCGAGCATGCCGTCGAGCTCGCGCCCCAGCCCCGCGCCGGCCACGCCCGTACCCATGCTCAGGCCGCCGATATCGATGGTGAGCTTGGTGCTTCCGGTCCGTGTCAGCTCACCCAGGATCTGGGTGGAGGTGCCGAACGCCGTATTGCCCGGGAAGTATTCGATGGCGCCATCGACGTAGTTGGGCCGAATACCGGCCGCATCGGCGATGTCCTGCAGACGTACTGTGCGCGTGGTGGTAAGCGGGCTGCCGTCGGCCTTTTTGCCGGTGAAGGCGAGCTTGAGCGTCTTGTCCGTGATTTTGGTGACACGCAATGTGGTCTTGATGTCGCCTGACGGGCGAGTGACCCCCGTGACCAGGGTCAGACCCTCGCGCAACGGGATCATCCCGGCCGAGTCCGGTATCGATGCGTGCGGGAGCGAGGCTGGGCCGCACTTCGTCATCCCCGACCTTTGCTTACCGGCTGGCAGCTGACCGGTTGTGGATCCGCCGCAGGCATTGGCTGGCACAGCGGGCAAGGCTAGTGCCAGCGCCACCGCTACCAGACACAGACGCGCGTTCAAAACGACACCAGTTCGACGCGACGGTTCTTGGCGCGGCCGGCTTCGGCGGCGTTGCTGGCGACCGGCGCCGCGTAGGACGCACCAAAGCTCTGCAGGCGCGCGGCGGGAACCTTCTGTTCGGCGACCAGCGCGGCCACCACTGCTTTGGCGCGGCGCTGCGACAGCTCACGATTGGATTCGAATGCGCCGACGGTGTCGGTATGGCCGACCACCAGAAGCTTGAGCTTGGCGTCGGCGGCCATCAGCTTGCCGATCTCCTCCAGGGCCTGCACCGAGTCCGGCTTCAGGTCGGCCTTGCCGGTGTCGAACAGGATTCCGTACAGCGACACGCTGCCGTTCCTCTTGATCTCGGCGGCCATCTCCGCGGACTCCACGGTGACCATGCGCGCAGCCATCGCCTTGGGTTCGATGATGTCCAGCCGGACCCCGACGCGGTCGAGCGGAACCGTGTAGCCGTCCGCACCGGAAGCATCGGCATTGAGACCTGCATACATCGCCACGTACAGGTCCCCGTCCG
>JAYTAY010000406.1:0-2913 GCA_043737255.1 Luteimonas sp. | reverse complement strand
ACGCCAATGAAGCCGCGGCGATGGGGCGCCAACTCAGCCGTGCACCCGACGAGAGCGACAACGACCCGACGTCGCGCACCGAACTTACCGTCAAGCTCAAATCGCACGCGCGTCTGGGCACCAAAAATGAAGTCAAGAAAGCCGAGGCCAAGTCGCGCAATGCCGAAGAGCAAGCGTGCTACGAACATCTCCGCGTGTTGCCGTTTGGCACATGGCTGGAGTTCACCAATAACCAGCAGGGCGACAAATCCAGGCGCCGCCTGTCGTGGTACAGCCCGATCACCGACAACGCTCTGTTCGTCAACAATCGCGGCCTGCGGGTGGCGGAAATGACCTTGGACCAGATCGCACGGATGATGGCGCGCAACCAGGCGCGCGTGGTCACGGTTGAAAGCAGCCGGTTGGTCGACCGCGCATGGCAGTCGGCGATGTCGGCACTGCGCAGCTTTGCCGGGCAAGCCGGGCAACCCACCTCGACGGCACCGACATGACCGCCTCCGAATTCCGCCGCGCCCGCCGCCGCCGCGTCATCGAGCAGATCGAGGTGGTCGATGCCATGACTGAAATGGTCATCGGCCGGCTGGGCAACCTGTCCGAGTCCGGCGTGCTGTTGATCGCCAATGCTCCGCTGCGCGAAGACGCGTTGTATCAATGGCGGTTCAACTTGCCGCATCCCGGCGGCGGCGTAGTGCCGATCGAAAGCGGCGCGCATTTGCTCTGGGTGGATCGCGCCAGCGCACCAGGCCAATGGTGGGCCGGTGCGCGTTTCATCCTGCTGTCGAAGACCGCCACGGAAGGCGTCACTGCCTGGGTCGAATCGCCGGGCGGCAGTTTCGAGTAACTCCCTGTAACCTCACATTTCTATTCCTGCATGTCATCCGGGATTGCGGCAAAATCGACTTCCGCTCCCATGAGCCACTGCGATGACGCCCCCGGACTTTTCTGCGCTTTACGCCAACCATCTCGCCACGCTCAAGCAACGCGCCGACGAAGCGCTGTCGCGCGGCGGCTTCGAACATCTGGTGATCCCCAGCGGGACGCAGCATTACCAGGTCTTCGATGACCGCGACTACCCGTACGCGGTCAATCCGCAGTTCAAGCACTGGCTGCCGCTGACGCGCGTGCCGAACAGCTGGCTGGTGTATAGGCCGGGCAACAAACCCAAGGCGATCTACTACCAGCCGTTCGACTACTGGCACGTGGTTCCGGATGCGCCCAGTGGCTGGTGGGTCGAGCATTTCGATATCGTGATTATCCGAAAACCTGAAGAAGCCCTGCAGCATTTACCGAAAGACGCCGCGCGTTGCGCGATCCTCGGTGAACCGCAAAGCACGCTCGGCGCAGCTCCAGGCCAGCGTTTCCAGCCAAACAATCCGCAGGCCGTCATCGACTATCTCGAATACCAGCGCGCGTTCAAGACGCCCTACGAGATCGCGATGATGCGCGAAGCCACCCGCGCCGGTGTTCGCGCGCATCGCGCCGCGGAAGCTGCCTTCCGCGCCGGCAACAGCGAGTTCGACATCCACCTCACGTATTGCGCAACCGCAAGACAGGATGCCGGCGAGCTGCCGTACAACAACATCGTGGCGCTCAACCGCAATGGCGCGGTGCTGCATTACACCGAACTCGATCGCGCCGCGCCGCAGCCGGTGCGCTCGTTCCTGATCGATGCCGGCGCCAGCTTCCACGGCTACGCCTGCGACATCACCCGCACTTACGCCACCGATACCGCGGGCGAGTTCCAGGCGATGATCAATGCGGTCGATGCCGCGCAACTGAAGATGTGCGGCCAGGTCCGCGCCGGTGTCGATTACAAGCAATTGCACCTCGATGCGCATCTCGCGCTCGGCGGCATCCTGCGCGACTTCGGCCTCATCAATATTTCGCCGGAAGCCGCACTTGCCAACGGGGTGAGCAGCGTGTTTTTTCCGCACGGCATCGGCCACGGCATCGGCCTGCAGGTCCACGATGTCGCCGGCTTTGCCGCAACCGATCGCGGCGGCACCATCGCCAAACCCGAGGGCCATCCGTACCTGCGCCTGACGCGCGTGCTGGAGCCGGGCATGGCGGTGACGATCGAACCGGGCCTCTATTTCATCGACATGTTGCTCGACGGCCTGAAGAAGAATGGCAACGCCGATGCGGTCGATTGGGCGCGCGTCGATGCATTTCGTCCGTTCGGCGGCATTCGCATCGAGGACGATGTGATCTGTACCGAGGCCGCGCCGATCAATCTCACGCGTGAGGGTTTCGCAGAGGCGGCCTGATGCGTTTTTTGCTTGCGATAGCGGCGTCGTTGCTGGGGTTGGCCTGCAGTCCGGCTGAGCAGACGTTGCAACAGGCTGCCTGCCTGCCATTTGGCCCGCGCACCGTGACCTTGTCCGGCAAGGCCGTCACGCGGATGTTTCCAGGGCCGCCGGACTTCAAGAACATCGACAATGGCAACGCGGCGGAAAATGCATTGTTGTTGCAACTCGATGCCCCGATCTGCGTCGCGGCCGCAACTGGCGTCGGCAGCAATGTCGTCGAAGAGCGCGAAATCCGAGAAATCCAGCTGCGGCCGCAAAGCAGCTACAAAGCGGCCTATTCGCTCGCAGGCCTGCGTGTCACCGCGACCGGTCCGTTGTTCCATGCGCAAACCGGCCATCACCACACCAAGGTGCTGATGACCCTGCAACGCATCAGCCCGGAATAGCCAACGTGCGACGCGCCTGAAACGAATCCTGTTCGTCTGTAGCCAGAACAAATTGCGTAGCCCTACCGCTGAGCATGTGTTCTCGCAGGACGACTCGATCGAAGTGGCATACGCGGGCCTTAATCACGATGCCGAAGTGCCGCTCGGCAACGAATTGATCGACTGGGCCGATACGATCTTCGTCATGGAAAAGACCCATCGCAACAAGCTGCGCGAGA
>JAYTAY010000405.1:0-2917 GCA_043737255.1 Luteimonas sp. | reverse complement strand
CATGACGGTCAAACGGTTCGCATTCGGCATCGTCGCGATAGCCATCCTTTGCACGGCATCGCTGCTCCTGTATCGCATTGCCCAGTCGATCACGATGGCGGAGCTTTCCTCGGCCATCCGTGGCACGCCCGTCGTCAACATCATCGGCTGCCTGATTGCGGCCGCGGTCAGTTTTGCGGCGCTCGGATACTACGACTGGTTTGCAACCGACGTGGTAGCGCCGGGGCGCGTGGGATCGCGACATGCCGTCCTCGTCGGCATGGTCTCGCACGCGATCTCCAACACGCTGGGGTTCCACGTCGTCACCGGCAGCGCAATGCGCTATCGCCTGTATTCCGAGGTTGGGCTCGGCGCAGTGGACATTGCCCGCGTGACGACCATCGCGGGTGTCTGCGTCGGGCTCGGTTCCGTGGCGATGCTCGCCATCGCCTTGGTGGCCGCCCCGCAAACATTCGCGTGGGGACGGGCCGCCGGGCTTGCATGCCTGGTTGCGCTGGCGCTGACCATCGTTTTTTTCCCGGCGTTGACCCGTCTGTTGCGACTGCGGCACATTGATCTTCCAAGGCTGAGCCGGCGTGCGCTTGCGAAGCCGTTGTTGGTCGGCTTGATCGAGGCAAGCGCGGCGATCTTCGCGTTCTACGTGTTGCTTCCCGCCGATCTGTCGCAAAGTTTTGCGACGGTCGCTGCGATCTTCCTTGCCGCAATCTTGCTCGGTGTGCTGAGTCACGCGCCGGGTGGTGTCGGTGTGTTCGAGGCCGCTGTACTGGCGGCATTTCCGGCAGGCCGCCACGCCGACGTGCTCGCGGCATTGTTGCTGTACCGCCTGCTGTACAACCTCGTGCCGTTCTGCATGGCGTCGATCGCGCTGGCGATCCGGCACATTGCGCCACGGCATGCAGGCGCGGCAACGGCCAGTTCAGTTCGAGGGCGGATATAGCCCCATCAGCCGCTGCTGTTCGAGATGCAGTTTCGCCAGCGCGCGCATCCCGATGGGAGGATGACCGGCGCGTCGGTTGGCGTCGGCAACGCGGAACAGCAGCCGCTGCTTCGCAAAGACGATGCCGTACACCTGCGCGATGCTGTATTTCGGATCCCAGGCGTGCACGGCTTCGGAGCCTGCGCCGTTGACTTCCATGATCGTGAAGTGTCCCTGGCGCAAGGACTCGAGTGTCGTGTAACGCACGTCGAATCGGCCCACATGGAACTCCTGCATGTCGCTCGCGATCGCGTCCACACGCTCGGTCAACACCCGCGTCACCGCTGCCGTCGCATCTTCATACAAACCGCCGACACGGGTCGATGCAATCGTCGATAACCGGACTTTTTCGCCAAGGTGCGGCACGTAGCCGGGGTCGTAATTGCATTGATGCAACGCATTGCCGGTGGTGCGCTTCAATCGAATGTCTTTGTCCACCAGCTGGGAAACGGTATCGCTTCCATTGCCGACCACGCTTGGATAGTGGCGCAGCAAGATACCGATCAGCGTGCCGACGGCCTCATCGCGATGGCGGACATAAAACAGGCCCGCTTCACCGTCTTCAGACAGGTAGCGCTGCAACACCAACGTCTGGCCGCATGGATACAGTCGCAGGTAATCTGCAAGCGCGCCTTGATCCGAAATCTTGCGAACGCCGTAGCCGCACCAGCCGAGGTCGGGCTTGACCACGATCGGAAACTGCAGGCCAGCCACGTGCATCGCACTAATTACATGTTCAACGGTCGTCGATGCATCAATACGCACGCCAACATGTTGCGCCGTGGCCGCACGCGCAAGCGGTCCCATGATGTTGAAATATTCGAGCTTGCCTTCGCCCACCATGCCGCCGGCGGTGATGCGCGGATTCGCCGCCGAGGGCAGGGTGACGCTGCGATAGCGCAATCCCAGCCACAGCCACTGGATCACCATCGGGATCAGGTTCAACCACTTGGGCAACTGTTCGAACCGGCCGATGGTGCGCGGATCGAGGCCGAGTCCGGTCTGCGGGGTTTCAGTTTCGGCAACGTGTTCGTTGACGTCAGCGCCCACTCAGGACCTCATTGTGCAAGACCTCATAGTGGATTGGCTTGTAGCGGAAATTGTTCGTCTGCCCCGCCGAGCACGCGGTGAGGCCGATGATCAGGTCAGCCTTCGCCTCGAACACGATGTAGTCGCCCGGCTTGCTCAACGGTGGCTTGACCGACACCACGCCGGTCGCGCTGTCGATTGGGACATTCATGAAGATGTTGAACGCGGTCGGGATCTGGTCGCCGACGATGCCGTACGGCGCCAACGCCGCGGCGAGATTGCCAAAGCAACCGCGGTGCGAATGTTCCTCGCCGTAGATGATGCGGAACATCTCGGCGGAGCAGGGCGTCAGCAGGAAGTCATGGCGACCGACGGTGTCCTCGACAATGTCCAGCAACACGTTGCTGCGGTTTGAATACAGACTGTCGCCGGTGCTGAGGTATATCTTGCTCGCATAATCGATGCTGCGACCAGACGACAACACCTCGCCAACGTCGCCCTGGCGATAAGCCAGCAGGTCGGCCACCTGTTCGCCTTGAGGATCGATAACTTTCAGGCGCTGGCCACGCTGCAACTCGAATGCCACGCCACTGCGCGGCGCAATTTCGGTGATCATGGTGTGGTCTTGTCAATACGCATGGAACGGGCAGGTCCAGTCTTCGTCGACGATGCGTCCACTGTACTGCGGAGCCTCGGACGTCACGCCGTGCAGCGCCAGCATCGGATTCTTGGACCCGCACAAGGCGATGTCGCGTTCGCTGATCGCCTCCTGCATTTTTTCGTAGCGGCCGTCTTCCCGCAGGCGCTCGAACTGGCTGTGCAGGTTGAAGATCAATGCAGCATGGCCGAAGCGGCGCGCCATCCTGCTGGCGCCCGGATGCAATCCGATGACATAGAACCCGCGGCCGCCGA
>JAYTAY010000404.1:0-6863 GCA_043737255.1 Luteimonas sp. | reverse complement strand
GCGGCGCGACGGATTCGATCGCCGCATGCAGCAACGCGGTCTTCGGCTGGATCGGCAATTGTTTGCGCGCATGCTTGAGCTTGTCGGCCAGCGCGATGTGCAGCAGGCGGCGCACGCCCGCCGGATGCCGGCGCCGCGCCTCGTCCTGGTCGGCATGCACCGTCAGCGTGACACTGGCGCCGGCATCGTCGAGTGCGGGATACGCGGCGATGCCGCCGGCGCCTGCCACCGAAAGCGGAATCGGTAGTTCGGGAAACCTGGTCAATCCGACTGCCGCGAGATCGCCGGCGGCGCGCTCGGCGAAGGCATCAGCCGCGCGTGCGCCGAAGCGTTCGCGTAACTCCGCAAGATCTCGCGATTCGGCCAGCACCGCCTTGCCATCGCGATCGAGGAGCCGCAGGTTTGCGCGCAAATGCGGTTCGACAGCATCCGCGCCGAACTCGGTGGCCGACAGCGCAACACCGGTCGCCTTGTGCAGGAAACGCGCCAAGGTGCCCTCCAGTGAATCGGCCTGCGCCACTGGAAACGCTTCGGCGAACGCGCGCGCGAAATCCGGCGCGGGAACGAAGTTGCGACGCAGCGACTTCGGCAACGTCTTGATCAACGCCGTGGCCTTGTCGTGAACGAAACCCGGCGCGACCCATGACAGCCGCGCCGCATCCAGCGCATTCAACAGATGCAGCGGCACGGCCACGGTCATGCCGTCGTCCACCGCGCCCGGCTCGAAGCGGTAACGGACGGCGAGACGCGCGTCGCCGAGTGCGAGATAAGGCGGAAAGCGTTCGGCATCGCTGCTGTCGCCGACCAGCAATTCCTCGCGCGACCATTCCAGAATTTTCTTATCCGCTGGCGGCAACTTGGCGAACCACGCGTCCAGCGCCTGTGTGTTGTGCGCATGTGGCGGCAACCGATCGAGGTACCACTGCGCCTGCCAGTCCTCATCAACAACCAGACCGCTACGGCGCTGTTTGGCTTCCTCGTCTTTGGCTTGTTCGAGCGTTGCCAGATTGCGGGCGAGGAACACGCTGCGGGTGTTGATCTCACCGGTCAGCAGCGCACCGCGCACGAAAATATCGCGACTTTCCTGCGGAAACAGCGCGCCGTAGTGGATCGGGCGTTTCGGCGCCAGCACCAGGCCGAACAGGCTGATCTGCTCGCTGCCGATGACGCGGCCCTGCGACCGCGACCAGCGCGGATCGTGCTGCCGGCGCGCCAGCAGGTGCGGCAATTCGGCGATGGCCCAGTCGGGTTCGATCGCGGCATTGGTCAATGCCCAGATGCGTTCGGTGTCCAGCAGCGTGGCCGATAGCACCCATGTGGGCGGTTTCTTCGCCAGCGCCGAGCCGGGAAACAACTGGAATTTTCGGCCGCGCGGGCCGTCGTAAAAGCCGCGCTCGGTGTGTTGTCCGATCTGGGTCGGCAGGCCGGTGATCAATGCACGGTGCAGGGTCGCGTAAGGCGGGTCTCGACCCGCGGCTTTGTGGTCAGTCACTGGACGGTCAAGAGGCGGCGGGTCGAGACCCGCCCTACGCTGTCCCAAGTCGTCATCCCCGCGAAGACGGGGACCCAGTGACTTTGCCCTCACAGGCTGCAAGTCACTGGGTCCCCGCCTTCGCGGGGATGACGAAGTCGGGGCGGGGCCGACATCGGCACTTTGAACAGAAGCGTTATCCCAGCCCAATTCCTCACATTGCAACTTCAGTTGCCGATGCAATTCCCGCCACTCGCGCAAGCGCAGAAATCCCAGGAAGTGTTTCTCTGCCCATGCGCGCAATTTCGACTGCGTGAGTTCTTCGTGCGCAATGCGATACGCGTCCCACAGCTTGAGGATGCCGACGAATTCGGATTTGGCATCGGCAAATTCCGCATGCGCGTTGTCGGCTGCGGCACGCTGGTCGGACGGACGTTCGCGCGGATCCTGGATGCCGAGGAAGCTGGCGATGGTCAGCATCTCGTGCAGGCATCCGTGAGCGTGTGCGGCGACCAGGATGCGCGCGAGTTTCACGTCGACCGGCAGGCGCGACATCGTACTTCCGATGGAAGTCAGCTTGCGATCGGCATCTACAGCGCCAAGCTCTCCGAGTTGCTGCCAGCCGTCCGCAACCGCACGCGGATCAGGTGGTTCCAAGAACGGAAATGCCTCGATGCTTCCCAGTCCCAACGACAGCATTCGCAGGATCACGCCGGCCAAAGCCGCGCGGCGGATTTCCGGATCGGTGTACGGCGGTCGCGCCAGGAAATCGGCTTCGGCATACAACCGATAGCAGATACCGGCCGAGATCCGACCGCAACGGCCCTGGCGCTGGTTGGCGCTGGCCTGGCTGATCGGTTCAATGTGCAGGCGGTCGAGTTTCTGTCGCGGGCTGTAGCGCTTGATGCGGGCATAACCCGGATCGACGACGTAGCGGATGCGCGGCACGGTCAATGAGGTTTCGGCGACGTTGGTCGCCAGCACGATGCGGCGTTTGCTGCCGGGATTGAACACGCGATCCTGATCGCGCGCCGACAACCGCGCGTACAGCGGCACGATTTCCGTGTGGCGGTATTTGCGTCGTTCCAGTGCAAGATGAGCATCGCGGATCTCGCGTTCGCCGGGCAGGAAAATCAACGCGTCGCCGAGGGCATCCTCGCGGGTGAGTTCATCGCATGCGGCAACGATGCCGTCGAGCACGCTGCGCTCGCCCTCGGTGTCGCCCTCTCCTTCCAGAGGCCGGTAGCGGGTTTCGACCGGATAACCGCGGCCTTCGACATCGACCACGGGCGCGTTGTCGAAGTGTTCCGCGAATCGCGCGGTATCGATCGTCGCCGAGGTCACGATGATTTTCAGGTCGCGGCGTTTCTGCAGCAGTTGCTTGAGATAGCCGAGCAGGAAATCGATGTTGAGGCTGCGCTCGTGCGCCTCGTCGATGATCAGCGTGTCGTAGGCGGACAGCCAGCGGTCGGACTGGATTTCGGCCAGCAGGATGCCGTCGGTCATGAACTTGACCACGGTGTCGTCGCCGACGTTGTCGTTGAAGCGCACCTGGTAACCGACGGTGCCGCCGAGCGGGACCTGCAATTCTTCGGCGACGCGGCGCGCGACCGTGCGCGCGGCGATGCGCCTGGGTTGCGTGCAACCGATCATGCCGGCGGCGCCGCGCCCGGCGGCAAGGCACAACTTCGGCAGCTGCGTGGTCTTGCCCGAACCGGTCTCCCCGGCGATGACGACGACGGGATGTTTGCGGATCAATTCGATGATGCGGTCGGCTTCGGCGGCGATTGGCAGCGTTGGATCGGCGGCAGCCCGCGGCAGCGACGCCGCTCGCGCTTCGCGCACGCTGACCGACCGCTTCAACGCGGTCGCGAACGCGGCTTGTGCTACCGCGTCCTGCGGTTTGCCCTGCCAGCGCGACCACAGCCCATGCAAGCGACCACGGTCGCGGGTGAGCGCGCCATCGATGGCACGCCGGGCCTGCTGCAACGCTTGCTGCAGTGACGGTGTCAGATCGGCGTCGATAGCCTGCATCGATCGTTTCAACAGTCCGAATTCATTTCATGTGAACAGGTGGGCAGCTTATCGTGTCGTCATCCCCCAACTGGAGCGATGACATGGCCAAGGCCGCGAAGAAGAACAAGACACCGGACAGCACCAAGGCAACGCAACAACCTGCCAGTGGCGCGCCCGGCATCGATATCGGGATCAAGAGCGCGGATCGCAAGCACATCGCCGATGGGCTCTCGCGATTCCTCGCCGACAGCTACACGCTGTACCTGAAGACCCACAACTTCCACTGGAACGTCACCGGCCCGATGTTCAACGCCCTGCACAACATGTTCGAGACGCAATACACCGAGCAATGGATGGCGCTGGACGAGATCGCCGAACGCATCCGCGCGCTGGGGTTCAACGCGCCGGGTTCATACGCCGAGTTCACGCGTTTGTCTTCGATTACCGAAGAACCCGGCCTGACCGATACCGCCAACTGGCACGAGATGGTGCGCCAGCTGGTGGTTGGCAACGAAGCCGTCTGCCGCACTGCGCGCAAGGTGCTGGATATTGCCGATGATGCCGACGATGCGCCGACCGAGGATTTGCTGACGCAGCGTTTGCAGACGCATGAGAAGTACGCGTGGATGCTGCGTTCGCTGCTTCAATGATCTTGTCCCACGGTGACTTCTTTCGGTTGTAGGAGCGCCCATGGGCGCGATGGGCTTTCCCGGTAACGCCCATCGCGCCCATGGGGCGCTCCTACGAAAAAAGAGGTTGTTTGTGTGAGGGGCCTCAGCCCCGACGCTCGGTCATTGTCGGCGTCGGGACTGAGGCCCTCCCACAGAGGGCGGCTGCCATTACTTCCGGACAAATCCCCCCGGACGGAAGATTCCTACGCGTTGGAGCGCAATACCCGCATCGCCCCACTTGCGTCGCTTGGTAACCTAGTCGTCATGTCCGACGCCCTCGCCAAACTCAAAGACGTCTTCGGTTTCGATGCCTTCCGCGGCGCGCAGGGGGAGATCATCGATCACGTCGCGCAAGGTAACGATGCGCTGGTGCTGATGCCCACCGGCGCCGGCAAATCGCTGTGCTACCAGGTGCCGGCGCTGCTGCGCGATGGCGTCGGCATCGTGGTCTCGCCGCTGATCGCGCTGATGCAGGACCAGGTGGAGGCGCTGCGGCAACTCGGCGTGCGTGCGGAATTCCTCAATTCGTCGCTTGATCTGCAATCCGCGGCACGCGTCGAAAATGCCCTGCTTGCCGGTGAACTCGACCTGCTCTACGTCGCGCCGGAACGGCTGTTGACGCCACGCTTCCTGTCACTGCTCGACCGCAGCCAGATCGCGCTGTTCGCCATCGACGAGGCCCACTGCGTATCGCAGTGGGGCCATGATTTCCGCCGTGAATACCGCGAACTGACAATCCTGCACGAACGCTGGCCGGAGGTGCCGCGGATCGCACTCACCGCCACCGCCGATGCGCCGACGCAGGCCGAAATCGCCGAGCGCCTGCAGCTCGAGGAGGCCCGCCGCTTCGTCAGTTCCTTCGACCGGCCCAACATCCGCTACACCGTGGTGCAGAAGGACAACAGCACGCGGCAGCTGCGCGATTTCCTCAGCGAGCGTCGCGGGCAGGCGGGCATCGTCTATTGCCTGTCGCGGCGCAAGGTCGACAAGACCGCGGAAACCCTGGTCGAACTCGGCCACACCGCATTGCCCTACCACGCCGGCCTCGATGCCGGCGTGCGCGCTGCCAACCAGCGCCGCTTCCTGCGCGAGGACGGCGTGGTGATGGTGGCGACGATCGCGTTCGGCATGGGCATCGACAAGCCCGACGTGCGCTTCGTCGCGCATGTGGATCTGCCGAAATCGCTGGAAGGCTATTACCAGGAAACCGGCCGCGCCGGCCGCGATGGCGAGCCTGCCGACGCGTGGTTATGCCAGGGCCTGGGCGATGTGGTGTTGCTCAAGAAGATGATCGAGAACTCCGAAGCGGGCGAGGAACGCAAGCAGCTTGAGCGCCGCAAGCTCGATGCGCTGATCGGCTTTTGCGATTCGATGCGCTGCCGACGGCAAGTGCTGCTGGCGAATTTCGGCGAGGACTACATTGGCAATGGCATCGGCCAGCCCTGCGGCAATTGCGACAACTGCCTGCAGCCCGCGGCGACGTGGGACGCGACCGTCGCGGCGCAAAAGGCCTTGAGCAGCGTGTATCGCAGCGGGCAGCGCTTCGGCGTGGGGCATCTGATCGACATCCTGCGCGGCAGCGACAACGACCGCATCCGCCAGTTCGGCCACGACACGCTGAGCACCTATGGGGTTGGCAAGGAGCTGGATGCGCGGACGTGGCGCGGCGTGTTCCGGCAGCTGGTGGCGGCGGGCATGCTGGACGTGGATGTGGAAGGGTTCGGTGGATTGCGTTTATCGACCTCCAGCCGTGCGGTGTTGCGCGGCGAGCAACCGATCCTGTTGCGCAAGGAATTGCCGCTCAAACCCCACGGTGACCGCAGCAATCGAGAGCGCGGCGAGCGCAATGGCCCGCCGGTTGCGGTTCTGCAGTCCGAACATCAACCCCTGTTCGCTGCGCTGCGCGACTTGCGCGCACGTCTGGCGCGCGAACAGAACGTGCCGGCCTACGTGATCTTCCACGACAGCACGTTGCGCAATATCGCCGAACGTCGTCCGTCGTCGCTGGACGCACTGGCGACTGTCGGCGGCATCGGCGACACCAAGCTCGCGCGCTATGGCGAAGATGTGTTGGAGGCGGTTCGCGCGGCTGGATGAGGCGCTTCCTTCGGGCGGCGTCGCTGCTTTTTTCGCACGCGGATGCCCTCAGGCCGTACGAGCGCCCCATGGGCGCGATCGCTTTACCGGAAACGCATCTGCCCATGAGGCGCTCCTGCAAACGTGGTGTTCTCATCGCCTGCGACGGTTGCGCGCGAGTCTTGTCCCCCGCATGCAACCCGTATTCAAGCCCGTCGCCCCACTCGGCGGGATAATTTCCACATGCTTGTGCAAGCCTCGCCGTTGGATGCCTTCCACCCCGCCGTCGCCGCGTGGTTTTCGGGCGCGTTTCCCGCGCCAACCGAGGTCCAGGTGCCGGCATGGCCCGCCATCCAGTCCGGCCGCAACACGCTGGTCGCCGCGCCGACCAACTCGGGCAAGACCCTGGCCGCCATCGACGGCCTGGTGCGCCAGGGCCTGCAGCAACCGCTGCCCGACGCCACCACCGTGGTCTACGTCTCGCCATTGAAGGCGCTGTCCAACGACATCCACCTCAACCTCGAAGCGCCGCTGGCAGGCATCCGCGCCGAACTCGCGAAGCAGGGCCTGCCCGATGTCGACATCCGCACCGCGGTGCGCACCGGCGACACGCCGCAATCGGTGCGCGC
>JAYTAY010000403.1:0-2917 GCA_043737255.1 Luteimonas sp. | reverse complement strand
TCGGCCGGGTCGGCGCGCACAGCGCGACCATCCTCGGCGTCGGCGCGAGCTGCGCGCTGTCTTGCTACGTGCTGTGGCAGCTGGTCGGGCAGGGCGCGGTGCCGTTCAACGAGAACCTGTACACCTTCTTCGACGTTGCTGGTTACGACGCGCACGTCGGCTTCATGGTCGACAAGCTGACCGCGATGATGATGGTGGTCGTCACCTTCGTCTCGTTGCTGGTCCACGTCTACACTATCGGCTACATGGCCGAAGATCCGGGTTACCAGCGCTTCTTCAGCTACATCAGCCTGTTCACGTTCTCGATGCTGATGCTGGTCATGGCGAACAACTTCCTGCAGCTGTTCTTCGGCTGGGAAGCGGTCGGCCTGGTGTCGTACCTGCTGATCGGGTTCTGGTTCAAGCGACCGAGCGCGATCTTCGCCAACCTCAAGGCATTCCTGGTCAACCGCGTCGGCGATTTCGGTTTCCTGCTCGGCATCGCGGCGGTGCTGTACTGGTTCGGCTCGCTGGATTACGCGACCGTGTTCGCCAATGCACCGATCATCCGCGATGCATCGGTGCAGGTCATCAGCGGCTACGACTGGTCGGTGCCGACGCTGATCTGCATCTGCCTGTTCATCGGCGCAATGGGCAAGTCGGCGCAGGTGCCATTGCATGTATGGCTGCCGGATTCGATGGAAGGCCCGACCCCGATTTCGGCGTTGATCCATGCCGCGACGATGGTCACCGCGGGCATCTTCATGGTCGCGCGCATGTCGCCATTGTTCGAGCTGTCACAGACCGCATTGAATTTCGTTTTGTTCATCGGCGCGACCACCGCATTCTTCACCGGGCTGATCGGTATTGTGCAAAACGACATCAAGCGCGTGGTTGCGTACTCGACGCTGTCGCAGCTCGGTTACATGACAGTGGCATTGGGCGTGTCCGCCTACAGTGCTGCAATCTTCCACCTGATGACGCATGCCTTCTTCAAGGCTCTGCTGTTCCTCGCCGCCGGCTCGGTGATCATCGGCATGCACCACGAGCAGGACATGCGCCGCATGGGCGGCCTGCGCAAATACATGCCGATCACTTACTGGACCTGCTTGATCGGCACGCTGGCGCTTGTCGGCACGCCGTTCTTCAGTGGCTTCTATTCCAAGGACACAATCATCGAGGCCGCCGCGCACCACGCCCACCAGAGCGTGGGGTATTTCAATGTCGAGTGGTATGCCTACATGGCGGTGTTGCTCGGCGCGTTCGTGACCGCGTTCTACAGCTTCCGCCTGCTGTATCTCACGTTCCACGGCAAGGAGCGTTTCCACGATCCGACGCCGGACCATTACGTCCCGCCCGTAGCCGACTCGACCGAGCACGATGGTGCGCTGGCGCAGGAACACGGACATGTCGAGAACCACACGCACATTCCCCATGAATCTCCCTGGGTGATCACGTTGCCGCTGATCCTGTTGGCGATCCCGTCGATCGCGATCGGATTTTTCACCGTCGGCCCGATGCTGTTCGGCAGTGATGTGCTCGGCCACGCGAGGCAGCTTCCATTCTTCCTCGGCGCGATCGATGTGCCGGTGGCGCACGACGTGATCGGAAAACTGGCCGAAGAATTCCATGGGCCGCTCGCATTCGCGTTGCACGGCTTCAAGGCGCCCGCGTTCTGGCTGGCCTTTGCCGGCTTCGCGCTGGCGACCGTCATGTACTGGTGGAAGCCGGACCTGCACGTCAAGGCGCGCAAGCTGTTCGCCTGGCCGGTGCGGCTGCTCGAGAACAAGTACGGCATGGACGACCTGTGGATCGACGGCTTTGCTGGCGGCGGCCTCGGGCTGGGCAAGTTGTCGCGCAACATCGACAGCAATTTGATCGATGGCGTCGCGGTCAACGGCAGCGCACGCGTCGTCGATCTGTTCTCGGGTGTGTTGCGCCGCGTGCAATCCGGCTATCTCTACCACTACGCCTTCGCGATGATTCTTGGCCTGATTGCGTTGCTGGCCGTGGTTATCAGGTTCTGGCGCTGAGATAAAACGAATGACTGTCCGCAGCCAGCCAACCCAAAAGCAATCAGGGTCATCAAGTGCCGGAAATTCCCATGCATAACTGGCCGCTGCTGAGCCTGCTCATCTGGCTACCCATCGTTGGCGGCGCGGGATTGCTCGCGCTGGGCAATGGGCGTCCACAAAACGCACGCTGGCTTGCGTTGGCGGTCGCGCTGGTTTGCGTCGCGCTCAGCGTGCCACTGTTCACCGGCTTCGATTTCGCCAGTCCCGCCATGCAGTTCGTCGAACGGCACGCATGGATTCCGGTCTACGACATCCGGTACAACCTCGGTGCCGACGGCATCTCGGTCGCATTGATCGGCCTGACCACGCTGACCACGGCGTTGGTGCTGATCGGCGCCTGGGGTTCCATCGACAAACGCGTCAGCCAGTACTACGCCGCATTCCTGTTCCTCGAAGGCCTCATGATCGGCGTGTTCAGCGCGCTCGACTCGATGCTGTTCTACGTGTTCTTCGAGGGCATGCTGATCCCGATGTTCATCATCATCGGTGTCTGGGGCGGACCGCGCCGCGTTTACGCATCGGTCAAGTTCTTCCTGTACACGTTTCTCGGTTCGGTGTTCATGCTGGTCGGGCTGATCTACCTTTACTTGAAGGGTGGCAGCTGGCAGCTTGCGGACATGTATGCGCTGCCGTTGAGCGCGACCGAGCAGATGTGGCTGTTCTTCGCCTTTCTGATCGCGTTCGCGGTCAAGGTGCCGATGTTTCCGGTGCATACGTGGTTGCCGGATGCGCACGTCGAGGCGCCGACCGGCGGCTCGGTGATCCTGGCGGCGATCATGTTGAAGATCGGCGGATACGGATTCCTGCGTTTCAGCCTGCCGATCCTTCCGGACGCGAGTCATGAATTCGCGTGGGTGGTGATC
>JAYTAY010000402.1:0-6866 GCA_043737255.1 Luteimonas sp. | reverse complement strand
CGCATCGCAGCGTGTCGGAACTGGCCGGGCAGCTGCAGAGCCAGCAGGGACGCATGGAGTCGGCACGCGGCCGCATCGAGGCCATCGATACCGAACTTGCCCAGCTGGCGGAAACCATCGACAGCAGCCGCGAGCAATCGCGTGCGGCGCGTTCGACACTCGAACATGCGATCGAGCGCATGGCCGAACTTGAAACGATCCGGCGCACGCTCGACGAACAACGCAAGACCTTCGCCGAAGGTCGCGACATCGTCCGCAACGCCGCGCGTGAGTCGCGTGATGCCGCGCATGCGCATGCACTGACCCTCGAGTCTCAGCGCGCGCAGGTGCTGGCGTTGACGCAGGCGCTCGACCGCATGGGCAGCCAGCGTGGCCAACTCGACAGCCGGCTCGGTGAACTGGCTTCGCAACTGACCGACGGCGACGACCCGGTCAAGGCGCTGGAAGACGAACGCCAGGCCACGTTGGAGCAACGCGTACGCGTCGATCAGGCGCTTGCGTCCGCGCGCGCGGCGCTGGAGGGCATCAACAATGAATTGCGCGGTCACGAGCAGACCCGCCAGCAACGCGACGAGCAATCGCTGACCCAGCGCGAGGCGATCTCGCAGCGGAAACTCGACCAGCAGGCATTGGCCTTGCATGCCGAACAATTGTCGGAAGCCGTCTTGCACGCCGGGTTCGTGCTCGAAGATGTTATTGCCACGTTGACCGGCGATGCCGACGTTGCCGCGTGGGAAAAAGCCGTCACCGATTTCGACGCCAAGCTGCGCCGCCTCGAACCGGTCAACCTCGCCGCGATCCAGGAACATGTGGAGGCCGCTCAACGCAAGGAGTACCTCGACGCGCAGGACGCCGACCTGACCACCGCACTCGACACACTGGAAGACGCGATCCGCAAGATCGATCGCGAAACGCGCGGCCGCTTCAAGGACACCTTCGATCGCGTCAACGCCGGCATCCAGGAGCTTTATCCACGCCTGTTCGGTGGTGGCCATGCCTATCTCGAACTGACCGGCGAAGACTTGCTCGATACCGGCGTCGCGATCATGGCGCGCCCGCCTGGCAAGCGCGTGTCGAATATTTCTTTGCTGTCGGGCGGCGAAAAGGCGATGACAGCGGTCGCGCTGGTGTTCGCGATTTTCCGGCTTAATCCGGCGCCGTTCTGCCTGTTGGATGAAGTCGATGCACCACTCGACGAGACCAATGTCGGCCGCTTCACCAACCTGGTCGGTGAGATGAGCGAACACGTGCAGTTCCTGTTCGTGACCCACAACAAGGCCACGATGGAAGCTGCGCAACAGCTCAGCGGCGTTACCATGCGGGAGCCGGGCGTCAGTCGTCTGGTATCCGTGGATCTGGCAGAAGCCGCGCGCCTCGCGGGCGCGGCCTGAGCGTAGGGAGAGAACGATGTCCGATACCTGGTTGTTGCGAATTGGAATCCTGGTGGCCGGTGTGATCCTGTTTGCGGCGATCGTCTGGTTCGGCAAACCGCGCAAGGGCGCACAAGGCCGTCGCGTCGAAGGCAAGAACGGTGGCAGCCGAATGGAACCGACGCTGGGCGCGCAGATCGAAGGCGATCTGGCCTACGACAAAGAATTGAGCGACCAAAATACGGTGCAATCGGAACTCGACCTGCTGGATGGCACTGTCGGCACGATGTCGGCCAACAGTGAGCTTGGCCGCCGCAGCAATGACGATTTCGACAAGATCATTTCGCTGTACGTCGCTGCACGCGCGGGGCAGCAATTGCAGGGGCCGGACATCGTTGTGGCTGCCGAGAAAGCCGGCCTCACCTTCGGCCACATGAACGTGTTCCATCGCCTGGTCGAAGCGCACCCCGAGCGCGGCCCGATCTTCAGCGTCGCCAACATCATGAAGCCGGGCAGTTTCGAGATGGCCGACATCCAGGCATTGCAGACGCCGGCGATCGCCTTCTTCCTGACCTTGCCTGCGCCGTTGTCCGCGCTTGAGGCGTGGGACACCATGCTGCCCACGGCGCAGCGCATGGCCGAACTGCTTGATGGGGTGGTACTGGACGAGGAGCGCAACGCGCTCGGTCGCCAACGCATCGCCCACATCCGCGACGACCTGCGCGCCTACGACCGCCAGCATGAAGCGCCGCCGCTGACGCGTTCGCCGCGCTGGTAACTTCTCCGTTGCGTATTGCACCGATCGTTTTGGATCGGTACTGCATTTGTAGAAGCGCACCCGAGCGCAATGGGGCTCTCCTTGTAAAGCCCTGTCGCGCCCAGGTGCGCTCCTGCAAGAGCTGATTGCAATAAACTTTAGCGATGGCATCCAAGGCTTCTTTGCGCGTCACCGAGCTACGCCGTCAACTCGACGACGCCAACCATCGCTATCACGCGCTCGACGAGCCAGCGATCACCGACGCCGACTACGACCACCTGATGCGCGAACTCGAGGCGCTGGAAGCGGTGCATCCCGAGTTGGCCGATCCCAGTTCACCCACGATGCGCGTCGGCAATGCGCCGTCCGCGAAATTCGCCGAAGTCCGCCACACGGTGTCGATGTTGTCGCTGGGCAACGCCTTCGGCGATGACGAAGTGCGCGATTTCGTCGCTCGCATTACCAGGGAAACCGGCGTCACGGAACCGGCATTCTCGGTCGAACCTAAACTCGATGGCCTTGCGATCAGCCTTCGCTATGAAGACGGCATGTTCGTTCGGGGTGCAACGCGCGGCGACGGCGCGACTGGCGAAGATGTCACCATCAACCTGCGCACCATCCGCGCCATCCCGCTCCGCTTGCGCGCAAAAGCACCGCCCGTGATCGAAGTGCGCGGCGAGGTATACATGCCCAAGGCCGCCTTCGAGCGCTACAACGCATCGGCACGCGAGAATGGCGAGAAGACATTGGCGAATCCGCGCAACGGCGCGGCCGGATCGCTGCGCCAGCTGGACCCGCGAGTGACTGCGAAGCGCCCGTTGTCCTTCTATGCCTATGCACTGGGTGAAGTCGAGGGCGCAAAATTGCCAGTGACGCATTCGCAGACGCTAGCCTGGCTGAGGGAACTCGGCTTGCCGGTGTCGCCTGCTGTCGATGTCGCCACTGGCGTCAATGGCTTGCTCGCGTACTACGTCCGCATCGGCGAGCAACGCAATGCCTTGCCGTACGACATCGATGGCGTTGTCTACAAGCTGGATCGCTACGACCAGCAGCGCGCGATGGGCTTCGTCTCGCGCGCGCCACGCTGGGCACTGGCGCACAAATATCCGGCGCAGGAGGAAACGACCACAGTCGAGTCGATCGAGGTCAACGTCGGTCGTACCGGCGCGGTCACGCCGTGGGTGGCGATGACGCCGGTGCAGGTCGGTGGCGTCGTCGTCAGCAAGGCAACACTTCACAACGCCGACCAGGTCGCGCGCCTGGACGTGCGCGTCGGCGACAGCATCATCGTGCGCCGCGCCGGCGACGTGATTCCGGAAGTGGTGCGCGTGATCGAGGAGCGGCGTCCGCTTGACAAGCGCGGCAAGCCATTGCATCCGCCGTATCAGCTTCCGACTCAGTGCCCTGATTGCGGTTCGGCCGTCGAGCGCGAGGAAGGAGAAGTCGTTGCGCGCTGCACCGGCGGTCTGGTGTGCCCCGCGCAACGCATCCAGGCGCTGTTCCATTTCGCCTCGCGACGGGCGATGGATATCGAAGGCCTGGGCGAGCGGCTCATCGGTGCACTGGTCGAGTTCGAGTACGCGCATACGGTCGCCGATCTCTACAAGCTGACGGTCGAGGATTTCCTGGCGATGAAACAACGCACCGACGAGTCCGGCGGCGTGATCCCGGAGAATGTTGACAAGAGCAGAGTGAAAGCCGGAAAGATCGCCAGCAAATGGGCCGAGAACCTCGTCTCGGCGATCGATGCCAGCCGCAGCACGACGCTAGAACGGTTGCTGTATGCACTCGGGATCCGTGATGTCGGCGAGAGCACGGCGAAAACACTCGCACGGCATTTCGGCGCGCTGAATCCGTTGATGGCCGCGGATGAAGCGGCGTTGACGGCGGTGAGTGACGTCGGTCCAGTGGTCGCATTGCGCATTGCGCACTTCTTCGCCGAACCGCACAACCGCGAAGTGATCGCCGCACTTCGCGCGAATGGCGTGCGCTGGGACGAAGGGGCGCCTCAACGCGCCATGGATGGGCCATTGAGCGGCATGACGATCGTGCTGACCGGCGGACTGGACTCGATGAGCCGTGATGAGGCAGGCGCCAGGCTCGAGGCGCTCGGTGCAAAAGTGTCAGGCAGTGTGTCGAAGAAGACGTCGATTGTCGTTGCTGGCGAGGCGGCCGGCTCAAAACTCGCAAAGGCTCAGGAACTCGGGCTTGAGATCTGGGACGAAGCAAAGTTGCTGGAATTCCTGGGCGAGAAGGCGTCGTGAACGTTGGTTTTGCAGGCTGTTGTAGGCAACAGCTTGCGGCTAAAACCGCTCCCCTGAAAGTCCGCAAATGAGCGACTGGCAGCCAGCTGCGACGCTCGACGCACTGCGCCTGCGCGCGAAACTCAACGCGATGATCCGCGACTTCTTCAAGCAACGTCATGTTCTGGAAGTGGAAACACCCATCTTGTCGCAGGCGGGCAATACCGACCCCAATATTGCATCCTTTCATCTCGAAGTTTACGGCCGCACCGATGGTGCGGCGCGCACACGCTGGCTGCGGACTTCGCCGGAATTCCCGATGAAGCGCCTGCTGGCGGCAGGTGTTGGCGATTGCTACGAACTTGGCCGTGTGTTTCGCGATGGCGAGGTGGGCGGGCGGCACAACCCCGAATTCACCATGCTTGAGTGGTATCGGGTCGGTTGGGATCATCTTCGACTGATCGACGAAGTGACGACGTTGCTGCGCGAGGCGTTGGCAATGGTGGATCGCCAGGTGTCGTTCGAGAAAATCAGTTTCCGCGAGCTTTATCGCCGGCACGTCGACCTGGATCCGATGACTGCATCCGAGGTGGCACTGCGCGACGCCCTCGGCGATGTCCAGATCGATCCATCCGGCCTGACGCGCGATGACTGGCTCGACCTGATGATGACGCATCGCATCCAGCCTGGCCTGGAACCAGACCGGTTGACCGTCGTCCACGATTACCCGGAATCGCAATGCGCGTTGGCGCGGGTGCGTGCTGATGATCCGCCCGTTGCGGAGCGTTTCGAGTGTTACCTGGGCTCTCTGGAGCTGGCCAACGGGTACCACGAACTGGCCGATGCCCAGCAACAACGCCGCCGTTTCCAGCGCGATGGCGAAACGCGCACCCGGCGCGGAGATCATCAACCGCCGATGGACCAGCACCTGCTGCACGCGCTCGACGCGGGCCTGCCAGATTGCGCCGGTGTGGCGCTGGGCATCGATCGCCTGTTGATGGCCATGCTGGGTGCATCGAATATCGACGCGGTACTTGCTTTTCCGATTGCGCGTGCATGACGGGAAGTTTTTTCGGAAATTCCATGGCGGATCGCCAATTGAGCTGTCGTAACGGACTTGTTCAGACCTTGCCAAACAATCTTTGGTTGGCCGTATTTTGTTCGCCAGATTTTTGCCGCCGTTCATGGACCGCGTATAGAGTCGTCATCGCAGCACCTTCCTGCCCGGAGCATTGGCCATGCGTACCTTGATCCTCATCGGTTGTTCGATCCTCGGCGCCGTTATGGCGACTTCGGCCAGCGCACAGTCCTACGCAAACCAGGATGCCGGCAGCGGCCTCATCCGTTGCGAATCCACTGACGGCCGCACGCGCGAGTGTCCGGCCGATACGTCACGGGGCATTCGCATGGTCCGGCAGATCTCGCGGGCAGCTTGCGTTGAAGGACAGACTTGGGGGGCAGGCCGCGGCGGCGTCTGGGTAACACAGAGCTGCCGCGCCGATTTCGCCAGCGGCTACGGCGGCAGCACGGGTGGCGCCTATGGCGCGCAAGTGCTGCGCTGCGAATCGAATGACGGTCGACAGAAACTGTGTCCTGCCGATGCACGTGGTGGCGTCCAGCTCGTACGTCAACTGTCACGCCATCCTTGTTTACGCAATCAGAGCTGGGGGCTGAATGTTCGCGGCGTGTGGGTGTCGCAGGGCTGCCGCGCCGAGTTCCGCATTGGGGGCAGCCGGCCCGGTCAGGACAACGATGGCGACAACGACCGGGCGCAGGTCGTGCGTTGCGAATCGCCGCGCGGTGCGCGCAATCAATGCCGCGTCGACGTGCGAGGCGGTGTGCGGATGCTGCGCCAGTTGTCCACGTCGTCGTGCGTGGAGGACCGGACCTGGGGGTATGACCGTGGTGGTATCTGGGTCAGCCAAGGTTGCCGCGCGGATTTCGAGATCGGATCGCGCTTGGGCAACGGCAACAACGCCTACGATGCAAGTCCAGGCCCAGCACAAGTGATGCGTTGCGAATCGAATGATGGCCACCGGCGCCGCTGCGATGTCTACATTGCAAGCCGCGCGCAGATGGTCCGCCAGTTGTCGCGTTCACCCTGTATCGAAGGCCAGAGCTGGGGCTGGGATCGCAACGGAATCTGGGTAGGTAACGGGTGCCGCGCGGAGTTTTCTGTGTGGTAGATCCTGAAGCACGGCTTCGTCGTTTTATCTTTTCGGGTCGAAACAACTGCCTTGCTCGCCGCCGTAAACCTCCACTCGATTGCGGCCGTTGTTGTTGGCGCGATATAGCGCAGCATCCGCCAGACGCAGCAGTTCGCCGGTGCCTGAACCATGCTGTGGAAACAGTGCCAGCCCAGTACATGAAGCCCAGATTCATTCCCTGCGCGGTGAGGGGCAGGCAAGCGGTATTCGCCGCAACAGTGGGCGGCGGTACGTCCAGATGCGAGCAAGTGGTGCCTGCGTGGATGTCTTCGATGCAATGCGGTCGCGC
>JAYTAY010000401.1:0-2929 GCA_043737255.1 Luteimonas sp. | reverse complement strand
TGAGCCAGCCCTCGCCGCTCCCGCGCGTGTAAAGCTGATCGTCGTCCAGCACCTGGCCTGCCGGAATTGAATCCTGCGCCGCCAACTTCGCGTAGATCGGCGTGAAATCTGGTTCGGTCGCATCGATCAACTGCTTGAAGCTGTCGATCACGAAATAGGTCTTCTGATAGGTGTCGATGCGATACCGCGTGCGCATGATGCGTTCGAGGTCGAAGCCGATCCGGTTGGGCGCCGGTGATTCCAGGCAATGGATCGATTCGCCCATGGAGGACACGATGCCACTGCCGTAGATGCGCAGGCCATCGTTCTGCCTGATCAACCCGAACTCGACCGTGTACCAGTACAGGCGCGTCAGGTTCACCAGCGCCTCGGGGCCAATGCCGTGCGCCTTGACGCCGCCGCGCCCGTACGCGGCCATGTAGTCGCCGAACAGCGGATTCATCAGCAACGGGACGTGTCCAAACAAATCGTGGAACAGGTCCGGCTCGGCCAGGTAATCGAGTTGTTCGGGGGTGCGGATCCACCACGTCACCGGGAACCGGCGGTTGGCGAGGTGGTCGAAAAATGTGAGTTCAGGCAACAGGCCTTCGACACCGATCAGTTCCCAACCGGTGGCGGCGTACAACACGGTGTTGAGCTCGTTGAACTTCGGGATCGCGTCGGGCGTCATGCCCATCGCGTCCTGCGCGAGCAGGAACTCGTCGCTGGCGCGGCCGACCAGTAGCGCGCGCTGGCGCTCGTACAACTGCCGCCACACATCGTGATCGGTCGCGGTGTAACTCGCCCACGGTTGCTCCACCACGTCGGTGGTGTACACCGGCACATAACCCTTGTCGGTCTGCTGGTGTTCGACGCGGCGTGGTTCGTTCATGACTGACTTCCAAAACGCTTGATGCCCGATGATAACCGCACGTCGTTAAGGCGACGTGGGATGCTGTTTTCACCGCTTGCGCCACCGAAGTACACCGAAGCCGCGGCATCGGATGAGCATTTGTAGGAGCGTCCCATGGGCGCAAGAGGCTTTCCCGGTAACGCCCATCGCGCCCATGGGGCGCTCCTACAAAAGTCTGGGCGGTTACCGCATCCGGCCAGACGCTAACATGATCGTCGTACCAGGCACAGAAACGGCGCGATGTACACGACAAGCACGCAACTTCGCACGCCATCGCGCAACGAAGGCGTCGTACTGATCGCACTGATCGCGGGCGCGCTGGTGTACTCCGGCATCGCGCCCACGGATCGACTGACCTGGTTCATGGAAGTGGTGTGGGTGATCGTGGCGCTGCCGTTGATCCTCGCCAACTGGCGACGCTTCCCGTTGACGCGCTTGTTGTGCTGGTTGCTGGCCGCGCATGCGCTGGTGCTGATCCATGGCGGCGCGTACACCTACGCGGAAACGCCGCTGGGATTCTGGTTGCGTGACAGTTTTACCGCGCTCGGAATGCAGGTCGAACGCAATCCGTGGGATCGCGTCGGCCATCTCATGCAGGGTTTCGTGCCCGCGATCCTCGCCCGCGAATTGCTGTTGCGACTGACGCCGCTCAAGCGTGGCGGTTGGCTGGTGTATCTGGTGCTTGCCGCGGCGTTGAGTTTCAGCGCGTTGTTCGAGTTGATCGAATGGTGGGCGGCGCTCGCGTTCGGCGCCGACGCCGATGCGTTCCTCGCCACGCAGGGCGACCAGTGGGATACGCAGTGGGACATGTTCCTGTGCCTGCTGGGTGCAAGCGTGTCGCTGCTGTTGTGGACGCGTTTGCACGATCGGCAACTCGCGCAGCCGCGCATGTCGCCTTTGTAGAGCGGCGCTTGTTCCGCTGGGGCTTTCCTTTATAAGCAAAAGCAGCGGAGCAAGCGCCGCTCTGCAAAAAAAGGTGCGCTTACTCGTTGTCGCGCGCGCGGAACGGCAACACCACACCGCGCGGCGCTTCGCCTCGCTGCCACAACACCGGCACGTCGCGTGGATGCGGCGGTTCGAACTGATCACGATCCAGCCGTGCGGCTTCGGCCGCGAGTTCGTCCTCGATGTCCCAGCTGTATTTCTTGCGCGGCGCCTCCGGATCGCTCCGGCGGAACAAAAACGCGGCAACGATGCCACCCATTGCGCCGCCCAGGTGCGCCTGCCACGACACGCCCGGTTCCTGCGGCAACACCGTCAGCAACATGCCGCCGTAAAGCATGAACGCGATCATGGCCGAAGCGATGGCGGCGCGGTCGCGGCGCAACAGGCCCAGCACGAACACCAGGAACATCAGTCCGTGGGTGATGCCGCTGGCGCCAAGATGATGCGAGCCCGCCTCGCCCAGCAACCACGCGCACGCTCCCGACGCGAGCCAGATCAACGGCAGTGCACGCAACGTCGCGCGCGGATAGACGCTGCCGGCCAGCGTGCCGAGCAGCAGCAGCGAAATCGCATTCGCCATCACGTGCTCGAACGAGCCGTGCAGCAGGGGCGCGGACAAGATGCCGATCAACCCGGCGATCGTGTGCGGCTCGATCATCAAACCGCGGAAATCGACGCTGGCCTGCGCACTGAAGATCGCCAGCAATGCCAGCACCAAGGACAGGCTGACAGTCAGCGCGCGGCGGATGCGCCGGTGGTCGTGCGCGCGTTGCGCAGCGGGATCGGCCGGTGTTTCGGGAATGGGCAAATACATGTCAGGTTGGATGGCGCCAACACGCGGCGATTGCAAGTGCGCTGTTTTGTGGGAGGGGTTTCAGCCCCAACACTCGCGCGATTCAACTCGGCTGCTTCGGACTGGGGGGTGCGCAGGGGCCAGCGTTTCAAGGAGTGTGCAGGCGGCCACCCAACCCCTCCCCGGCCGTCCGGCGTGCGTGCATTCATCGGCACGCGAACCAGTGCTTCGCAAACGCACCGCTTCACTCCCTGCAGTCGAAGGGCAGGGAGCAAGCCAGCCGCCACGTAAACTGTCGG
>JAYTAY010000400.1:0-2932 GCA_043737255.1 Luteimonas sp. | reverse complement strand
GGGCGAATTCGACGTCAAGCGCAGCGCGGAACCGGCCTGCGATATGGGCGCTGGCGTGGAAACAGGTCATTTCCGTTTCGACAAGCGCTTCCATGGCGAATTGGACGCAACCAGCGTGGTGCACATGCTCGCCGTCGGGACGGCAGTCGAGGGTTCGGCCGCGTACGTCGCGATCGAACGTCTAAGCGGAACGCTGCAAGGGCGCAACGGCAGTTTTTTCATGCAGCACAACGGCATCATGAATCGAGGTGCGGCGACGTTGTCGTTGTCGGTGGTGCCGGATTCGGGTACCGATGAATTGGAAGAGCTCACCGGAGACATGTCTATCGAGATCATCGATGAAAAGCATTTCTACACCTTCAATTTTGCGTTTGACGCAAAATAAAACGTACGCAGTGCGCACAGACCCGAAGGGCGGCGCACAGGATGTGCGCCTTTTTCGACCGAGCCATGGGTGGCGAGTCGAAAAATCCCCTTAACAATGAAACCCCAATGACGCTGTGATCGGGGAAGGCGTTTTCTTTGGTTCGTTTCTTTTGCGCCCTTCGAAAGAAATGAACTCGCGCATCGCGCGAAGTGCTTCTCAACAGCGTAGCTGGTCAACGCTCTTCAACAGCGCAGCTTGTCAAGCTTTTGCTCTGTGGATGCAGGAACGCGCTTGACGCAACCCCTTTCCAGCCGTCCTCTGACACAGCAAGGGAGGGAGCACAACGCGAGCTCGGGATGGCCCTTGAACAGGCTCAGTGATGAGTGGAATTCAACAGCTCCGTAGAAAGTCGAAACGCCGGTCGATTTCCCGACCGGCGTTCTCTTTTTGCAACGTCCCGAACTCTCAACCCTTGGGAGCGACGTCCAGTTCTTTCAGCAACTGCGGCGCCGGATAGACCTCCTGCATGATCCAGCGCATGTAGCGCTGGTCGACGGAAATCATCCGCGTCATCACCGGGTCGAACACCCAGTTGGAACTGACCGATTCCCAGTTGCCATCGAACGCCAAGCCCACCAGCTTGCCGTGCGCGTCCAGCACCGGCGAACCGGAATTGCCGCCGGTGATGTCGAGATCGGACAGGAAGTTGACCGGCACCGTGTCGAGGCGCTTGTCGGCGAGTCCGCCGTAACGCTTGGCGGCAATCGCATCGAGTAACGGCTTGGGTGCATCGAAGGGTTCTTCGCCCGTGGCCTTGGCCGCGACTTCCTCGAGTTTGGTGAACTCTGCCTGCTTGCTGCCGTCGAGCTTGGTGTAGCCGGTCACGTTGCCGAAGGTGATACGCAGCGAGGAGTTGGCGTCCGGATAGATGAACTCGCCCTTGCTTTTCCTGTAATCGGCGATGGCTTGCAGGTACACCGGACGCGCGGCGAGGATGTCGCCCGCGCGGGTCTTGCGTTGCTCTTCCAGCTTCAGCAGGGTCGGCATCACCGCCACCGCGTACTGGATGGCCGGATCCTTGCTGGCGTCGAACGCAGCGCGATCGGCGGCGAACCACTTCAGGCGTTCGTCGCTGTTGACCAGCGTGCTCTTGGCGAGCTTGTCCAGCGCACGCTCAATTGCCGCGGCGTCGCTGCCTCCGAGCCACTTGTCGACCGCCTCGACGCGCTGCGCCGCCGGCAGCTTGATGTACTCGCCCAGCCAGTACTGCTGCAACTTGCGGTCCATCGTCGGCGCATAGCGACGCTCCATCTGCTTGAGGCTGCCTTCGATCGTGGCGTAGTCGCGCTGCTGATAGCCCGGCTCACGTTCGGTGTCCGGCTTGGCCCGCTCGATCGCAGTGCGGTACAGCGATGTCGCCACGCCACCCAACCCGCCGCCGCTCTGGCCAAGCACGAGATCGCGTTCACGGGTCTTGCGCGCTTCGGCGCTGAGCGCAACAAGCTTGTCGTGCGCGGCCAGCGCCGCCTGGCCATCCGCGCCTTCGGCACGCAGCCATGCCAGCACGGCCGCTTCATCGCGCTGCTTGGTACCTGCGGCATCCGTGCGCGTGAAACCCGTCAGTTGTCCGTCATAGTTCTTCAGCGTGTTCTGCCATCCCTTCATCTGGCTGGCGTATTTGACCGCGATGTCGGGATCCTGTTTGCCGGTTGCCTCGACCAGTGCCACGAGGTTCTTGTAGTGGCCGCTGATGGTGGGATACGCCCAGTTGGCGGTGTTGTCGAAGTCGTCGGCCAATGCGTAGCGGCTGGTCGACCCCGGATAGCCGGCAACCATCACGAAATCGCCGACGCCGAGCGGCTGGTCGGCGACCTTCAACCAATGCTTCGGTTGGAATGGAACATTGTCGGCCGCGAACGCCGCCGGCTTGCCGTCCTTGCCTACATAGGCGCGGTAGAACGCGAAATCGCCGGTGTGGCGCGGCCACATCCAGTTGTCGACTTCACCACCGTAGTTGCCGATCGCACCTGGCGGCGCATAGACCAGACGCACGTCCTTGATTTCAATATTCTTGAACAAGCGATAGGTGTTGCCGCCCATGAAGCTGTACACGCGGCAGCGGAAGCCACCTGCGGCCTCGCAATCGGCAATGAGTTTCTTCTCGATGTTTTCCAGCGCGCGGGTGCGGGCCAGTGCATCCGGCGCGGCCGCGATGGCGGCTTGCACTTCGCCGGTGACATCGCGGATCGAATCCAGCGCATAGACCCGCGCGTTCGGACCAGCGGTGAGTTCGGCCTGCTGTGTGGCCGCATTGAAGCCATCGTTGATGAGGTTTTTGTCCGGCGTCGAGTTGAGCTGGATCGCGCCGTAGGCGCAGTGGTGGTTGGTGACCACCAGACCCTGCGGTGAAACGAAGCTGGCGGTGCAGCCGCCGAGCGAAACCACCGCACCCATCGGGTCGCCAGTGAGGTCGGCGAGTTGTTCGGCATCGAGCTTGAGACCTGCCTTCTTCAGCGGTCCGGCGATTTCCGGCAGCTGCTGGGGGACCCACATGCCTTCACCTGC
>JAYTAY010000399.1:0-2962 GCA_043737255.1 Luteimonas sp. | reverse complement strand
GCAGGCGCTCTCAACGCGCAGTGAGCGCAGCCTCGAAGCCTGTCTGCTGCCGATCGAGGCCGGCATGACCGCGTGGCCCGAGGTGCATGTCACCCAGGCGCAGGCGCAGCGATTGGGACAGGGGCAGAGTGTCGCCGACCAGATATTCCGGCCATCGGGCGAAGTCGCGATTTATGGCGAAGCGGGGCCCGTACTGGGTCTCGGCAATGTCGACGATGCCGGCTGTTTGCGTCCGCAGCGGCTGTTCACGTGGGCCGTCACGCAACCGGTTAAACAGCAAACGCCGCACCCTCACCCCAGCCCCTCTCCCGCTGCGCAGGAGAGGGCCAGAGCGGCAATCGGAAGCAGGGAATGACGACAACCTGTAGTAACTCCTTGTCCCGCAAGGCCCTGGACGCTACAATTCCGCGGCCGATTTTCGGCCCTTTCCATCCATCGTTCACGGCGAACCATGCGGTGCGCTCCACCGGCATTGCCGGTCAACTGTTCCAGACGATATCGCTCTGGCAGTGGCGTTCCTGCAGGCTCCGCATCCAAGAGGTCACATCATGTCCATCGACACCAGCAAGGTCATTGAAGACAACAAGCGCGCCGACAACGACACCGGTTCACCGGAAGTCCAGGTCGCATTGATCACCGCACGCATCGAAATGCTCTCCGGCCACTTCAAGACCCACAAGAAGGACCACCACAGCCGGCGCGGCCTGCTGATGATGGTCAACCGTCGCCGCAGTCTGCTCGACTACCTGCACCGCAAGGACGCCGACCGTTACAAGGCACTGATCCAGAAACTCGGTCTGCGCCGCTAAGAAATCACCGACCGCGGCGCAGCGATGCACCGCGGTCTTGTTTTTGTAACGCATCGACTTCGCAACACCTCGCAACGATTCGCCAGAAGAAAGACCAGGCCACCACATGATGGCCGCCCGGTTCAGGCATGGGCCTTGCCGGTTCAACCAAGCACGCTCTTCAAGGATCACACCACCGTGGCAAAAATTACCAAGACCTTCCAGTACGGCAGTCAGCAGGTCACGCTGGAAACCGGTGAAATCGCGCGCCAGGCCGGCGGCGCCGTCATGGTGTCGTGCGATGGCACCGTGCTGCTGGTCAGCGCCGTCGCCAACAAGACCGCGCGTGAGGGTCAGGACTTCTTCCCGCTCACCGTCGATTACCAGGAAAAGTTCTATGCCGGTGGCCGCATCCCCGGTGGTTTCTTCAAGCGTGAAGGTCGCCAGACCGAAAAGGAAACGCTGATCTCGCGCCTGATCGATCGCCCGATCCGTCCGCTGTTTCCCGATGGCTTCCGCAACGAAGTGCAGATCATCGCCACCGTGATGTCGATGAATCCGGAAGTCGACGGCGACATCCTCGCGCTGCTCGGCGCATCCGCCGCGCTGGCGTTGTCGGGTGCACCGTTCGATGGCCCGATCGGCGCCGCCAAGGTCGGTTACAAGAACGGCCAGTACCTGCTCAACCCGACCGTGACCGAGCTGAAGGATTCGGAACTCGAACTGGTCGTCGCCGGTACCGCCAACGCGGTGCTGATGGTCGAATCCGAGGCCAAGGAACTGTCCGAAGACGTGATGCTGGGCGCGGTCATGTTTGGCCACCAGCAGATGCAGGTCGCGATCGCCGCGATCAACGAACTGGTCGCGCAGGCCGGCAAGCCGAAGTGGACCTGGTCCGCCCCGGTTCCCCACGAGGGCATGATTGCCGCCATCCGTCATGCGGTCGGCGAAAAGCTGGCGCAGGCGTTCCAGGTGCGCGACAAGCTCGAGCGCAAGGACACGATTTCCGGCGTCAAGAAAGAAGCGCTCAGCGCGCTGGCGGCCGAAGCCGAAACCAACGCCTGGACCAATGGGGACCTGGCCAAGGAATTCGGCGAGCAGGAATACCAGACCATGCGCGACTCGGTCCTCAAGACCAAGATCCGCATCGACGGTCGCGCGCTCGACACCGTGCGTCCGATCGCCTCCCGGGTCAGCATCCTGCCGCGCGTGCACGGCTCGGCACTGTTCACCCGCGGCGAGACCCAGGCGATCGTGGCAGTCACGCTCGGCACCGCGCGCGACGGCCAGGTCATCGATGCTGTTGGTGGCGAGTACAAGGATCACTTCCTGTTCCATTACAACTTCCCGCCCTATTCGGTCGGCGAAGCGGGCCGCATGATGGGCCCGAAGCGTCGCGAAATCGGCCACGGCCGTCTCGCCAAGCGCGGCGTGCTGGCAGTGATGCCGACCATGGAAGAATTCCCGTACACGATCCGCGTTGTCTCGGAGATCACCGAGTCCAATGGTTCCTCGTCGATGGCCTCGGTCTGCGGCAGTTCGCTGGCGCTGATGGACGCGGGCGTGCCGATCAAGGCGCCGGTCGCGGGCATCGCGATGGGCCTGGTCAAGGAAGGCGACGACTTCGTCGTGCTGTCCGACATCCTCGGCGACGAGGATCACCTCGGCGACATGGACTTCAAGGTCGCTGGTACCGCCAAGGGCATCTCGGCGCTGCAGATGGACATCAAGATCCAGGGCATCACCGAGGAAATCATGAAGGTCGCGCTGGCGCAGGCCAAGCAGGGCCGCCTGCACATTCTCGGCGAGATGGAGAGTGCGCTGACGACGCCGCGTGCGGAGCTGAGCGAGTACGCGCCGCGCCTGATCACCATCAAGATCCATCCCGACAAGATCCGCGAAGTGATCGGCAAGGGCGGCTCGGTGATCCAGGCGATCACCAAGGAAACCGGCACGCAGATCGACATCCAGGACGACGGCACCATCACCATTGCATCGGTGAACGCAGTTGCCGGCCAGGCCGCCAAGGATCGCATCGAACAGATCACGTCCGACGTCGAGCCGGGCCGCATCTACGAAGGCAAGGTTGCCAAGATCATGGACTTCGGTGCGTTCGTCACCATTTCCCCCGGCAAGGACGGGCTGGTGCATGTCTCGCAGATCTCCAACGACCG
>JAYTAY010000398.1:0-15032 GCA_043737255.1 Luteimonas sp. | reverse complement strand
TGCATCGCGGCGTCGTAAATCGGCAGCTGTTCACCGCCCGGCTGGTAAAGCGTGTACCCACCCTCGACACGCGACCCATCCGCAGTCGCCGGGATCATCAGATTCTTGATGCGCACGTTGGCAAAGGTACCGCGCATCATCACGTCATGGTTGCCCCGGCGCGCGCCATAGCTGTTGAAGTCGGCCTTCTGTACGCCGTTGGCCTGCAACCACTGCCCGGCGGGCGATGAGGCCTTGATGGAGCCTGCGGGGGAGATATGGTCTGTGGTGATCGAGTCGCCAAAAAGCGCCATGATGCGGGCGCCCTTGACTGAATTGTTTGAATTGTTTGAATTGTTTGAGTTGTTTAAGTTGTTCGAACTGCTTGTATTGTTGCGATATCCAGCATCATTTGTGCCTCCAGCCCCGGTATCACGTGCGGGAGCAGCTATGTTTTCCATAGCAAAGTCCTTGAAGAACGGCGGCTCCGCAATATAGGTACTTTCTGGCCAGGTGTAGCTGGTTCCTGTTACGCCTTTGATTTTTTCCCACAATTTTCCGGGCTCGGTTTTCACCTTGGCATAGTTGGCGCGAAAGGCCTTGCCGTTCATCGCGTACTTCATCAGCGCATTGATTTCATCGCTGGTGGGCCAGATGTCGCCGAGATAAACATCCTTGCCACCCCTGCCCTTGCCGACAGGCTCGGTCATCAGGTCGCGCATCATCGTGCCGGCAATCGCATAAGCCACCACCAGTGGCGGGCTGGCCAGAAAATTGGCCTTGATGTTCGGATGAATACGCGCTTCGAAATTACGGTTCCCCGACAGCACGGCCGCACACACCAGATCGCTTTTATTGATGGCGTCGTTGATCTCCGGCGTGAGGTCGCCCGAGTTGCCGATGCACGTGGTGCAGCCATAGCCGGCCAGCGAAAAGCCCAGCTTTTCCAGGAACGGAAGCAACCCGGCCTCGGTCAAATATTCAGTCACGATGCGCGAGCCCGGCGCCAGCGATGTCTTGATGTGCGGCTGCACCTTCAAGCCCGCCTCGACCGCTTTTTTGGCCAGCAGGCCGGCTGCCAGCAACACGCTCGGGTTGGATGTGTTGGTGCAACTGGTAATGGCGGCAATCAGCACATCGCCGTTGCCGATCGTGATGCCCGCCTTCATCGATGCAGGCGTGTGGACGTCCTTGCGAGCGCTGACGGCAGAGGCAAGCGTCGGGCGGCTACCCTCCATTTCAACGACCATGCGCGGCGCGCCCACCGGTGTAGGAACCCCGGCGGGTGAGCCGTCTGCGCGTTGCTCGCCGGTGTGGCTGAGCAGATACCGCGTGCCCAACATGCCCGCGGGCTGATTAAAGCCGTTCTCGGCAATCGGCTTGCTGAACAGCGACACAAACTGACCTGCCACCTGGCCCAGCTCGATACGGTCCTGCGGCCGTTTGGGGCCTGCCAGACTCGGTGTGACATCGCCCAGGTCCAAAGTGACGACATGCGAATAATCGATATCGCCCGCATTAGCCACACCGAACAGATCCTGCGCCTTGAAATACGCCTCGAAGGCTTCGATTTCAGCCGTGGTACGCCCGGTGCCCTTGAAGTAGTCGATGGTTTTTTCATCGACCGGAAAAAACCCCATGGTGGCGCCGTATTCGGGCGCCATGTTGCCGATGGTCGCGCGATCAGCCAGCGAGAGATGTTGCAGGCCATCGCCATGGAACTCGACGAACTTGCCGACTACGCCATGCTTACGCAGCATCTGGGTGACAGTCAGGACCAGGTCGGTCGCGGTCACCCCTTCCTTCAACCTGCCGGTCAGCTCGAAGCCGACAACCTGCGGAATCAGCATCGATGCAGCCTGCCCGAGCATGGCGGCTTCCGCTTCAATGCCACCCACGCCCCAGCCGAGCACGCCGAGGCCATTGATCATCGTCGTGTGAGAATCGGTACCGAAAACGGTATCGGGGTAGGCCCAGGTTTCACCCTTGATTTCACTGGTGAAGACGACGCGGGCGAGATGCTCCAGATTCACCTGATGGACGATGCCGGTGCGTGGCGGCACTACGTTGAAATTCTCGAACGCTTTCTGACCCCAGCGCAGGAATGCGTAGCGTTCCTGATTGCGTTCGAACTCGATCTCGACGTTTTTTTCCAGAGCGTGCGGCGTGCCGTAGACGTCGACCTGCACGGAATGGTCGATGACCAATTCAACGGGAGTGAGCGGATTGATCTTGTTCGGGTCGCCACCCAGGGTGACCATTGCATCGCGCATCGCGGCAAGATCGACCACGCAGGGCACTCCAGTGAAGTCCTGCAGAATCACACGTGCTGGCATGAAGGCGATTTCGGTATCCGATTCCTTCTTCGCGTCCCAAGTCGCAACGGCTTCGATCTCGGCCGCGCTGACGCTCATGTCGTCTTCGTTGCGCAGCAGGTTCTCCAGCAGGATCTTCATCGCATACGGCAGCTGCTTGATATCAAAACGTTCTCCCAACTTGACGAGGCTGGCGTAGTGATACTGGCGGCCGTTGACTTCGAGGATGTCGCGGGTAGCGAATGAATCTTTCATAGGGTGGGTCTCGTTTTATTGTCCGTGTGTGCAGCGATGCCGCCTTGGCTTCGCTGGAAAGCAGGCGCGGCGGGCCTGGCAGCCTTGCGGCAGCGCCAGTCTTTGAAAAAAGCCACATTTTCGTCGGATCGGATGGTCGATTCGGCGACTGCTGGCAGGCTTTTTCCGACACCGCGATGCGGCTCCGACGGTCCGTCATTGTAGCGTCTGTGGGTGAATCGGTCCGACGGCGGCTGCAGGCGGGGTCGAATAACAGGCATGCGGTCGCCATCGCCGGGGCTTCAACAAGCAACGCATCCTGCCTCACGCTCGCCCGCCTCTGAAGGGTGCAAAGTACAATGTGGCATGTACGAATTGGATGCTGGCAGCGCGACAATCTCGCTCGAGATGAAATTCCACCAGGCTGACGAACTCAACAAGCCGAGCCCGTCGAGCGCAGCCCGTCGTCGCATGACATCCGGCGACATCGACGTGGCTGAGTGGTCGAGATCGCTATAGTGGTGATCGCTTCCGGGAACGATCAACGGGCAGCGATGCAGCAACTCGGGCGAGGCACCGAACTGCATCGCGACGGCCAGCTTGGTCTTGCACAGAGCCACTACCAGCGCGCAGTCAAGCTCGATCCCGGCAACGCCGATGGCTGGCATCTGCTCGGCGTTGTCGCCCTTCAGGCCGGCAATGCGCAACTGGCCGTCAAGCATCTGCGCCAATGCGTTCAACATCGACCCGCTTTTGCCGAGGCGCACAACAACCTTGGCGTGGCGTTGCGTCGGCTGGATCGTCATGGTGAATCGGCCGACGCGTTCCGTGCCGCCATGCAGGTGCGCGATCGTTACGTCGAAGCGGCTGGCAATCTGGGTCTGGCTTTGTTGTCGGTCGGCGACGATGACGCGGCCGAACGTGTGCTTCGGCAATGCCTGGACTGGAAGCCCGATCACGCCGACGCAGCAACCAATCTGGGCAACCTGTTGCGTCGCCAGGGCAGGTGGATGGACTCGCTGCCCTTGCTGGAACGGGTCGCTGCGCAACCGTCTGCCAACCCGCAGAATCATGCCAATCTCGCGTTGTTGCTGAGTGACCTCGGTCGGCATGCAGAGGCCGTTCAGTCAATTCGAAACGCGTTGGCCCTGGAGCCGGAGCAGGCGCGCTGGTGGTGCATTTGTGGTATCGCGCAGCGTCTACAGCACGACCTCGCTGCCGCCGTCGAATCGTTGCGCAAGGCTTGCAAGCTGGATCCATCGGACCAGACGGCGGCATTCGAACTGGCCCTGGCCGTGCTCGATAGCGGTGGCACCGATGAAGCGAGAGTATTGCTTGCGCGCGTCAAGCCGCCGGCGGGCGCGGTGGAGAAATTGCGCTGGATGCGCGCGCTGGTGCTACCGGTTATCTATCGCGATGAGGATGACGTGGAGCTGTCCCGCGAATGCTTTAAATCGGGGTTGCACGAGCTCGATGCCGGACTGCGCCTGGAAACCGCCACACAGAGGCGGGAAGCACTGCAAGCCGTCAGTGGCGTTGCGACGTTTCATCTGCACTACCAGCCGCGCGACAACACGCAACTCCAGCATGCCTTTGGCGATCTGGTCGGCCGCGTCATGCAGAAGGTCGCTCCGCAGTGGTCGGAACCTTGCGACTGGACGCCATATTCGCATGGCGGTCGCATCCGCGTCGGCGTGGTCAGCAGCCATTTGATGCAGCATTCGGTATCGCGCTTTTTCGGCGCGATGTTGTCGGGACTGGACCCGCAGCGTTTCGACGTGCGCGTCTGGTACAGCGGTGCCGTGCGTGATGCGAGTACCGATGCAATAGCCGCAAACGTCGCTCAGTTTGAGTATGTTCACGACGACGTCGTGACGACGGCGGCCGCGATCCGAGCGAGCCAGCTTGATGTGCTGGTCTATCCCGAGATTGGCATGGATCCGCGTCATCAGTCCTTGGCGGCGCTGCGACTCGCGCCGATGCAGTGCATGTTGTATGGCCACCCGGTGGGTAGCGGCCTGGCGACAATGGACTACTTTCTCAGCGGCGCGGCGATCGAGCCTGTCGACGCCGATGCCCATTATCGGGAAAGGCTGGTGCGTCTGCCCGGCCTCGGTGCGAATCCGCCTGCGCTGCCGCCACGCGGCGATGCTGCATGGCTGGATCGTATCGGTGGTTCCGGCCGGTTACTGCTCTGCACGCAATATCACCCCAAGGTAGTGCCAGGCTTCGACGATGTTCTGGCGCAAATCGTCGCAGCCACCGGAGTGCGCATCGGTTTCTTCAATCGCTTGCCTGCGCTGGCCCAGCGGTTTCGTGTACGGATCGATGCGGCCTTTGTGAGGCATGGGCTTGATCCCGTTCGACACCTACTCGATCTGCAACCGCAGATCTACCAGGACTATCTCGCCGGCGTGGCAGCATCGCCGCTCATCCTGGATTCGTCGTGGTTTTCCGGCGGTGCAACCAGCCTCGACGCGCTGGGCGTCGGCACGCCAGTAATCGCCCACGAAGGCAGCATGGCGCGCGGTCGGCAGACGGCCGGCATGCTGCGCCTGCTTGGCATCGACGAACTGGTCGCCATGGATGACGACGACTACGTCGCCAAGGCCGTCGCCTGCATCCGCGATACGGAACTACGCGCCGCGCTGGCCGCTCGCATCAGCGGAGCGGCGGCCATGCTGTTTGACGCGCCTGAACCGGTGGCGGCTTTCGCCGACTTCCTGACCGATCCGGCAGCGTGGGCGACGCAGAACTCGTAGCTCACAGCTTTCCGCGAACCGATCAGAACTCGCCGGCAAACATCGTGCAAACCGTTGAAACGAACAAGGCCTAGTCGCGGAGGCCTTGTCGCATTGAACGTTCGGGGGACCCCTACTGCGCGCCGCCCACCGCGGCCTGGCCAATTTTGAAGAACACTTCCGTGTTGTCGTAAGTGCCACCAAACAAGCTGGCACCGCGTCCAAACGCGGACAATGGAATATCGCCGCCGGTGTGTACCGCCGAACTACCGCCTACCTGACCACCGATGAATGCTCCGATGCTTTCGTTGCGCACGCTGGCGTTTGGCGACGAGCCGGCGACGGAGAACGGTTGCTGCGAATCGGCAACCGGGAAGATGCTCGGCAACCAGGTTTCGTAGCGGTCGGCATTCGCGCCGTATCCGATCAGCATCTTGTTGTCGATGTTGGTCGTCATCGGGTAGCCGTCGGCGGCGATCGTGTACCTGGGGAACTTTGCCTGTTCGTAGACGCCAACCGATGCCTTGCCAGACGCTGGATTGGAACCCAGTGCTGCCGCAGTCAGCAGGGAAGAACCGATGATCGCCACACCGCCGCACTCGTGGTCTGCGGTGACCAGGACCAGCGTGTCGGGGTTTTGCTGGGCAAAAGCTTTCGCGACGGCGACTGAGCGATCAAGCTCCAGCACTTCCAGCGGCCAGCGGTCCGAATCCATGTTGTGCGCCTGCTTGTCGATCGACGCAGCTTCGATCATCACGACGAAGCCGTTTGGATTCTTCGACAACACCTTCAGCGCCGCATCCGTCATTTCATCCAGCATCGGCTGGTCGGGAAAGCCATAGGCATCGACCACCAGGCGATTGCCGCGGCGTGCATTGATCTTGTCGAAAGCGACATTCATGTTCGAATACGAAAACAGGCCAAGCAGTTTGTCCGGCGTACCGCCCTGCAACGCCTGAATCATTGCGGTGCGGTCCGGCGCATATTTGAACCCATCGGCGACGAACTCGGCGATCAAGTCGCGACCTGGATCGAGAGCACCACGCGCACTGCCCCAGCCATTCACAATGTCGTCGGCCAGGACGTAGTCATTGGATGTGCGGCGCTGCGAACCATTCGGAGCCTGCGGGTTGGTGCTGTTCGACGTATTGGGAAGGAACCACTTCCGGCCACCTCCGAGAAGTACGGTAAGCCCAGTGCGGCCACGATCATCGAAGAACTGGTCGACGATGCCGGTGCCGTTTCCGCGCGACGAAGTGTGTATGGCCATCGACGCCGGCGTCGCGTCGAATACGTCGGCCGTGGTGACGACGCCCAGCGACTTGCCCTGCAAGGTGTGCAGGTACGATGAAAGGTATTCAACCCGCGGGTTATCGAACGCGTCCAGCGTGTCGTCGGGATAAACACCCTCCTCGTTGTTGTTTGACTTGTTGCCGGTGACGTAGTTCTGCATGCCCGGCGCTGAGTCGGTGACGATCGAGTTCAACGACGCCGTCATCACTATGCCAGTTTCAGGGAAGGTGTCCATGGCCAGCAAGCCTCGGGATTTTCCTTGCGCGTAGCCCTTGGCCATCATGCGACCCGCTGTGCGATGCGCGGCGCCCATCCCGTCGCCGAGGAAGATCACAATGTTCTTCGCAAGCTGCCCGTTGTTCTGAACACCGACGATCTCGAAGTTGCCGGTCGCCTCGATGCGCTTGCCGTCGCTTTGTATGGCAACCACCTTCATGGTGTGTAAGCCGGCTCGCGAATCGTTGTAGGCGCGGCGTGAGACCACGGCCGTGTTGCGCGGGAGGCCGGCGACCAGTTTGCAACCGGAAACGCCAAGCGTCCTGCCTGTCGTCGCATCGATGCAGGTTGCCGGTGCGCCGGTTTCAGTGACCATGCTGGTCAGCAACGGGCGCGGGTCGTAAGTTCCGGAACCCGGGATGGTGACTGCGCTGAGGGTGGAGTTGCCGTCAACGAGGAAGTCAAAGTAGGTGATCGTCATGCCGGGATCAGGCTGGATCGTGGCTTGCAGGTCAAAACGCTGGCCAGGCAGGAATCGCGCGATCACCGGGCCGTTGCTGTTGCCACTGCTGAACAATTCGCTGGCTGGCGCAATGCGCGAAACGGAAGCAGCGAAAGCACTGCTTGACGTGACTGAAAGCAGCGTAGCGACGACGAGGCTGCGCCGGAAAGGAATATGCGAGGTCATGGATAGCTCCTGGATTGAACGATGAGTTGCGACGGCAACGGACAAATGGGCGGACTGCGGTCATGGTGTGGCCCCGCGCCATCGCGCGTGCCCGCGTCAGCTCGATGGGGCTTTAATGGGGAGTTTTGCGAGACTTCTCATCTGCCAGCGCGACCGGCCGGCTTACCTTGGCGAGCGCTTTGGCTGGACCACGATCAAGCTCGATGGAAACCGCGAAGATGCGCGAGCTGTCCGCGTCCTCGACGTTCGAAACGCGCAAAACACCACTCACCTGCAGCAAGCCGTCCAGATTGGGAATCGGCTGTGCGGGTGGTGCAGGCAACCTCACCAGCACCGCGCTGAAAGGGATGTCGTCAGCTTCAGCCTCGTCTTCGTCGCTGATCTCGACCGGCATCGGCGTCAGGATGAAAGCAGACGAGCGAGGCTCCGAGCTGCGCACCATGAAGCCGACCATACGTACGTGTTGGCCATCCAGGCTCGCCAAGCGTTCGCTGACCTCGATCCCTTTCGGGCCAACCGGCATCCGGAACATGTCCTGGAATTTCAGTTCTTGCGTGCCGGCGGGCGGCTCGGCCAACTTGGCTCGCACGGCGAGCGCAGACGGAACCTTGTCCGCGCCGATCACCTGGATAGCTACCGTGCCGTGTGCGTACAGATTGGCCGTTGCGCCGATCGAGGTAGCGGCGATCAGGCACGCGACAAGTAGTGATTCAAGGCGATTCATCGACGTGCTCGCACAGTAGGTTCATTTCGCCGCAGACCACCGGCGGGGAACCGGCAAGCTAGACCTCGGCGATTACGCAGCGATGACGTGTGCGTTACGCTGCGGAGGCAAAAAATTTCCAACAATAATCCTTCGATGCCCGAAGAACGAACATCGTTGATTCACTCTCGACTGTCCGATCCGCCATTGACGGCGTGGCGCGAATTCACCGTTTCGCTCGCGGACGGACCGGTGCCAATCGACGTGCTCAATGCGTGGCGCGAGCGCGCGCAAGCAATCGATGGACTTGCACGACCGCTGTTCGTCGCGCAGACGCCGCTGCTGCTCGCTGATGGTTTGCACTATGAGCAACGCATAGCCGCCGGCGCGCTGGCCACACGCGAAGGCGATGCCCACGACTTCTTCAATGCGCTGGTCTGGCTACGCCATCCGCAACTCAAGTGGGCGCTCAACCGGCGACAGTGCATGGATATTGAATCGATGGGTACGAAAGCACGTAGTCGCGGGCAATACGCGATGACCCACTTCGACGAAGCGGGCGCCATCGTCTGGTTGGCCGACGACGATGCGCTATCGTGTTGGGATTCGCACGACTGGGAAGGGCTGTTTGGTCACCATCGCGAGGCGTGGGGAACGCGCATCGCCGTAACCGTGTTCGGCCACGCGTTGCTCGAACACACCGCCCAGCGCGACTTCTTGCCGATGGGTCGGTGCATCGCCGTCCGCGTCGACGCTGTTGAAATCACTGCACGTAGCGACGAGCATGCCGTGATTGCGCAATGGCCGGACAACGAATCGAAGATCGCTATTGCCATTCGCAACGGCGACTTGCTCACCGATCCGCAACAGCTCCGACCATTGCCGCTTGCGGGACTACCCGGTTGGCATGCGGATGGCCATATCAGCAATTTTTTTGACTTGCCGTGCTTCCGGCCGGCGCGTCCGGGTCGCATTTACGATACACCGCTCGACCTCTTACAACGCGAGGTTTGAACCGTGCCGGTAATGATTGTCGAGAAATCACAAGCCGTTGTGACCAAGGCTGGAGTCGTTACTTTCTCTTCGATGATTTTTCGCTATCGCTCACGCCTCGCTGCTTGAGTTTCTCGTTGGCCTTCTTCGAGACAAACACCGTCACGATGATGGTCGCGACAAGTCCCGCGCCTAGGAAAACCCACTTCAGCGTACTGCTCGATCCGCCACCTGCTTCACCACCGATCACACCCAAGTACGTGTACAGCGCGCTGCCAGGCATGATTCCGAAGAACGTCGCCAGCGCGTAGTGCCAGAATTTCACGTCGGTGACGCCGAAGAAGTAGTTTTGCAAGTTGAATGGCACGGCTGGGCTAAGACGCATCAGGCCGACGATCTTCCAGCCGTCCTCGCCGACCACATCGCTGACCGCCTTGAATTTGGGACGGCTGTAGATGGCTTTCTTGACCCTGTCGCGCGCGAGGTGCCGCGCGATCAGAAAGGCGAGACATGCGCCGATGGTCGCCGACACGATCACCAACGGAATACCCCAGCCACCGAAGATCAGCCCAGCCGCGATGGTCAATGGCGCGCCCGGTGCAAGCACGATGGTCGCGCCAATGTAGATCAGGCCGTAGATGACGTAACCCCAAGGCCCCAGGCCATCGACCCAGCCCCTCAACTGCTTGATCCACTCGTCGACCGGCAACAGGAACCATGCGGCCATAATGGCGAGGAGAATGGCCGCGAGAATCACCCACTTCCAGGGGAAGCCTTTCTTCGCTGTCGTGCTCGCCATTTGATAGCCCCTGTTTTGATTCGCGCGATGCCGGTCGGCATCGCTGTCGATCGATGGTAGCGCTGTGGCTGGCCGTGTGCGGTGACCGCCGTAGGTTCGACCATCCGCGATTCATGCCTGCGTTGCCGGCAAGGTGCTCCTGGGTCTCGCCGAGAGTATCTGTCGCAAGCTGATCCTCTACGGCATGAATTTCGTCGGGTGGGTGATCGTTGATGACCGCACAATGTCAATCAAACGCACGTTGAGCAGCACCGACCCGGCGATGGCGTAGGCCAACGCTTGTACGTGCTTCGCTTCGCGAGTGGGAACTTTTCGGCGATCCTGTTGTAATTGACCTGCCGGTTTCGCCACCGGCGAAAGGGATTCAAGGCCGGCACAGCTCCAGCGAGATACCGATGATCCAGACAAACAATCTTTCCAAACACTACGGCGATCTCGTCGCCGTGGACGCCATCAGTTTCACTGTCGAGCCCGGCCAGGTGCTCGGTTTCCTCGGCCCGAATGGCGCCGGCAAATCGACCACGATGAAGATGATCGCCGGCTTTCTCACGCCCAGCGCGGGCACCGCCACGGTCTGTGGCTTCGATGTCGAGAAGGAACCGATGAAGGCTCGTCGCGTGATGGGCTACCTGCCCGAAGGCGCACCCGCTTGGGGCGAAATGACTGTGCTGGAATATCTTGGCTTCATCGCTGACATACGCGGCCTGAAAGGTGCGGAGCGCGGCAAGCGGCTGCGCGAAGTCGGCGAGCGCTTGCATCTTGATGGCGTCATCGAGCAGCCCATCGATACCTTGTCGAAAGGCTTCAAGCGCCGCGTCGGCATTGCGCAGGCAATCCTGCACGATCCGCAGGTTCTGGTGCTCGACGAACCGACTGACGGCCTGGACCCTAACCAGAAGCACGAAGTTCGTGCGCTGATCAATGCGATGGCACGTGACAAGACCATCATTGTGTCGACGCACATCCTGGAAGAAGTTCACGCGGTTTGTACGCGCGCCATCGTCATCGCCGGCGGCAAGGTGCTGGCCGATGCCACACCGACCGAACTGGAAGCGCGTTCGCGCTATCACGGTGCGGTGTCACTTTCGACCTTGCAGCCGAGCCACGCGCAGGCGGCGCTGGCGCTCGTGGTCGACGTGGCCAGCGTTGAGATTGATCCGCAGGACGGTCGCATCACCGCATTCCCGAAACCCGGTCGCGATATTTTTGTCGGGGTAAGCGACGCGCTGAAGGCGCACAACGTAGCCGTCCACGAACTCGCGCTGGAAGCAGGACGCCTCGATGAAGTGTTCCGCACCATTACCCATCCCGCTACCGTGGAGGGCAGGGCATGAGTGCCGTCGCCACTTTGTTCAAGCGCGAGTTGCGCAGCTATTTTGCGACTCCGGTTGCCTACGTTTTCATCGTGATCTTCCTGATCCTGGCCGGGGCTTTCACGTTCTATCTGGGCGAATTTTTCGAGCGTGGCCAAGCCGACCTGCAATCCTTCTTCAATTTCCACCCGTGGCTTTACTTGTTCCTGGTGCCGGCAGTGTCGATGCGGCTATGGGCAGAAGAACGCAAGAGCGGGACGATTGAACTGCTGCTGACCTTGCCGGTAACTCTTTGGCAGGCGGTGCTTGCGAAGTTCCTCGCGGCATGGACATTCGTCGGCATTGCCCTGCTGCTGACGCTCCCGATCTGGATCACCGTTAACTATCTGGGCGATCCGGACAACGGCGTCATTATTGCCAGCTACCTTGGTTCGATGCTGATGGCGGGTGCGTTCCTGGCAATCGGCTCGTGCCTGTCGGCAGCAACGCGCAACCAGGTTATTGCTTTCATCCTGACCGTGGTGGTGTGTTTCCTGTTCCTGCTGGCGGGCTACCCGCTCGTGCTCAACGCGGTATCGACCGTACTGCCGCAGGGCGTTGTTGACGCGGTCGCGGGTTTGAGTTTCCTCACTCACTTCGCATCGATCAGCAAGGGTGTGATCGACCTTCGCGACTTGTTCTACTTTCTCTTGATGATCGGCTTCTGGCTGTACGCCAGCGTGCTCGTGATCGAACTCAAGAAGGCGGACTGACCATGGCATTCAATACCCGCAAGACCCTTTCCGGTGGCGCCTTGATCGTGGCCGCCGTGCTCTTCTTTGCCGTGCTGATCGTGGTCAATACGCTATTCCGTGGTGCGCGCATGGATCTCACCGAGAACAAACTCTACACCTTGTCCGAAGGTACGAAGAAAGTGCTCTCGTCGATCGACGAGCCCGTCAACCTCTACCTGTTCTATTCCGACGAAGCGACCCGCAGAGCGCCGCAGTTGCGTACCTACGCAACGCGGGTGCGCGAGATGCTTCAGGAGATGTCGGCCCGTGCCAGTGGCAAGATCCACCTCGAAGTGATCGACCCGTTGCCGTTCTCTGAAGACGAGGATCGCGCATCGGCATACGGACTCACGCCCGTTCCTTCCAATGCCGGTGGCGACAGCATCTTCTTTGGGCTGGCCGGTACCAATTCGACCAACGGCAAAGCCATCATCCCATTCTTCCAACCAGACAAGGAAGCGTTCCTGGAGTACGACGTTGCCAAGTTGATCCACGAGTTGACTGAGGCACACAAGCCCATCGTCGGCGTCATCAGCGGCATCGACATCAGCGCGGGTTTCGACCCGGCTACGAGCCAGGTGTCCCAATCGTGGGCCATTACCGGGCAACTTGAACAGCTGTTCGACCTGCGCATGTTGACGCCCGCAACTGTGAAGACGATCGACAAGGAAATCGGCATGCTTGTGCTGATCCACCCCAAGCAGCTGAGCGAGGATGCGCAGTACGCGATAGACCAGTTCGTATTGCGCGGCGGACATCTGCTGGTGTTTGTCGATCCGAATGCGGAATCTGATCGCAGCGGCGATGATCCAGACAATCCGGAGGCGGCGTTGACCGCCGACCGCTCCTCGAACCTGCCGGCACTGTTCAAGGCCTGGGGCGTCGAATTTTCAGGCGACAAAATTGTCGTCGACCGGCAGCGCGCGCTGACGATCAGCCGTGGGCTGACGCAAGCGCCAGTCCGCCACCCGGCGATCCTCGGTCTGACTGCTGACGACATGAGCACGGACGATGTCGTGACGGCGGGACTGTCGACCATCAGGATGTCGAGCGCCGGCTACTTCGAATTGGCGAAAGATGCGAAGACCACGCTGACGCCGTTGCTGCAATCCACCACCGATGCATCCAACGCAAGTGCCGATCCAGCGTTGCTGTTCGGCGATCCGGCAGCACTGCTGAATGACGTTAACGGCAGCGGTCCGTACGTGCTAGCGGCCCGCTTGGCCGGAAAGCTCACAACCGCATTTCCCCAGCATAGCGATGTGGGACACCTCGCCGAATCCACCGATGACGCACAAATCATCCTGGTCGGCGATGTTGATGTTCTGACCGACCGCTTGTGGGCGCAGGTTCAGGAATTCTTCGGTCAGCGCGTTGTGAACGCGACGGCCAACAACGGCGACTTCGTGGTCAACCTGGTCGACAATCTTGGTGGTTCCGGTGATCTCATCTCGATTCGTGGCCGTGCAACGTCGCAACGGCCATTCACTCGCGTTGAGGAAATTCGCAACGATGCCGATGAGCGCTTCCGACAGACCGAGCAGACCTTGCAGAAGGAGCTGACCGACACCGAGCGCAAGCTGACCGATCTGCAAAGCGCCAGGAGCGGCGATCAGTCCCAATTCCTGTCGCCCGAACAGAAATTGGAGATCGATAAATTCACCGCGCGCAAGCTCGAAATCCGTAAGGATCTGCGCGGTGTGCGGCGTCAGCTCGACGAGCGTATCGATGGACTGGGCACGCGATTGAAGGTGATCAACATCATCGTCGTTCCGATCATCGTTACCCTGGTTGCGCTGGGTTTCGCGATGCTGCGCCGTCGCCGTCGCAACCACCCGCGCAGCGGCATTCTGTGAGGGTTTGGGCATGAATCGCAGATCCCTGACTGTGGTTGCCCTCGTCACCGTCATCGCCTTGATCTCAGCGATATCCGCGCATCGCAGCCAGAAGACCGACAGCGACCTGACATCGAGTGCCGGCCTGCTGCTGCCGGAAATGGATGGGCATCTGAACGATCTCAACACGATCAAATTGAGCAAAGCCGGCAAGCAGGAAATCGCTACGTTCAAGCGCGGCGACAAAGGCTGGCTGCTCGCCAATCGCAGCAACTATCCGGCCGACGCGGCCAAGTTGCGCGAGTTCGTGCTGAAGCTGTCCAATGCGAAGACCATCGAAGCGAAGACCAGGAAACCTGATCTCTACCCGAAGCTCGGCGTCGAGGATGTCACGGCACCCAATGCTGGCGGCGTTTTGGTCGAATTCGATGGCATGGCGAAGAAGGCCGCCGTGATCATCGGCAACGTCAACGGCGGCGGTGGTGGCGGTACGTTCGCGCGCCGAATGGGCGACGAGCAGAGTTGGTTGATCGCCGGAACCTTGACGGTGGAGCGGAACGCATCGGACTGGATCGCCAAGGAAATCGCGGACATCCCGTCCGTCCGCATTCGTGTCGTGGTGATCGAGAAGGACGGCAAGACGTTGCGCGTCAGCAAGCCCGCCGGCAGCGACGACAACTTCGTCATCGAGAATATTCCGAGCGGTCGCAAGCCGAGTACCGAGTTTGTCGCCAATGGCCTTGCTGCAACGCTGGCCGGCTTGCGAGTGGACGACGTGACCGCCGCCGCGAAGATGCCTTTCCCGGCGGATTCGATCAAGGCGCAGTACTTCACTGCGAACGGTATTCGCGTCAATGCGACGGCCTGGACGGCCGGCGACAAGCACTATGCTCAGTTCACTGCCAGCGTCGAGGACGCGGCCGCGAATCAGTGGATCGGCATGGAACAGGCCGAGCAGGCCGCGGCACATTCCGCCGCCGCCGCGGATACCAATGTTCTCGCTGCGGATGCGACTGATGATGCATCTACGGAAACGGCTTCAACTGAAGCGGCTTTAGCCAACCCACTTGCCTTGGTCAATCCGGCCAAGGACCACACCGAAAGGCGGACTGCGATCCAGGACGAGGTCGACCAATTGAATGACGCATTC
>JAYTAY010000397.1:0-2974 GCA_043737255.1 Luteimonas sp. | reverse complement strand
GGTGCTCAATACAAGCCTTGATCTTGGATACGGCGATGCCTACGGCAGTCCCAAGTCGACCACCCTGATCGAACCGACCGGCCCACGCGTCGTTACAGCGGATGGACTGCCCTTCTTCGAGAATTTCTACGCGGGTGGCGTGACTTCCGCGGGACGGGTCCGTGGCTTCGCCGACAATACGCTTGGTCCGCGCGTTTCATCCGGCTTCGGCCTCGCACAACCGATCGGTGGTGCCCTGAAAACCATCGGCAGCGTGGAGATGTACTTTCCTAGCTTGCTCGACACCAATGCGGCGCGGATTTCCGCGTTCATCGATTTCGGCAACGTGTTCCAGGATGTGGACAGTTTCGATGCCAACGAACTGCGGGCATCGGCCGGTGTGGCGTTGCTGTGGCGCGCGCCGGTGGGACCGATCACCATCAGTTACGCATTGCCGGTCCGCGAATTCGATGGCGATGAAACCGAGCGCCTGCAGTTCACCTTCTCTGGCGGTTTCTGACATCCACCTCGACGGAGCGCTGCGGCATGACGTCGATCACGGCTGAGGAGCTTTCGAGTCGTTTCGGATTGCTGCTGCGCGGCGACGCGAGCCTGTCGGTTGGCGGCGTCGCGACGCTGGACAGCGCTGACGCGGGGCAGCTCACATTCCTCGCCAATCCGCGCTACCGCTCGCAACTCGCCGGCACCAGGGCGTCGGTCGTGGTGTTGCGTGCGGAGGATGCCGCGGACTGTCCGACCACCGCATTGATTGCCGAAGATCCCTATTCCACTTTCGCAAGAATCGCGGCGCTGTTCGAGCAAAAAACAGCACCCGCTACCGGTGCACATGCCAGTGCAGCCATCGATCCATCGGCCACGATCGATGCAACCGCTTCCATCGGCCCCTTCGTCTCGATCGGCCCCCGCACCCGCATCGACGCAGGCGCGATCATCGGTCCCGGTTGCGTCATCGGCGAGGATTGCCACGTGGGCGAAGACTGCGAACTGGTCGCCCGCGTCACCCTGGTCACCCGCGTCATGCTTGGCAAGCGCGTGCGCATCCATGCGGGCGCCGTGCTCGGCGCCGATGGGTTTGGACTTGCTATGGAAGGCGGCCGCTGGCTGAAGGTGCCGCAGCTCGGCGGCGTGCGGATCAGCGACGATTGCGAAATCGGCGCGAACACCACCATCGATCGCGGGGCGCTCGACGATACGGTGCTGGAGCAGGATGTCCGCTTGGACAACCAGATCCAGATCGGCCACAACGTGCACATCGGGGCGCATACCGCGATGGCGGGATGTTCGGCAGTTGCCGGCAGTGCAAGAATCGGCAGCTACTGCCTGATCGGCGGCGGCGCAGGCGTCTTGGGGCACTTGGAGATATGCGATCGGGTCGTCATCACCGCCATGAGCCTGGTGACCAGTTCGATCCGCGAACCCGGCGAGTATTCATCGGGCACGCCTTTGATGGACAATCGCAGCTGGCGCAAGAACGCCGCGCGTTTCAAGCAGCTCGATGCGCTGACCCGGCGCGTGATTTCGGGAAGCACGCATTCGGAAAGCACGCAAGCTGCGGACAAACCTGCTGCGGACAAGGAATGATGATGATTGCTGCCGTGACACTGCCGATCGACACCGACCGCATCCAGGCGTTGCTGCCGCATCGTTATCCGTTCCTGCTGGTTGACCGGGTCACGGAGTTCGAGGCCAACAAGCGCGTGCTGGCCTACAAGAACGTGACCATCAACGAGCCGTTTTTCCAGGGCCACTTTCCGGGACATCCGGTGATGCCCGGGGTGTTGGTGATCGAGGCACTGGCGCAAGCGGGTGGCTTGTTGACTCAGCTCTCGCGCGAAAGTGATACCGCGAACAAATTGTTCTACTTGGTCAAGATCGACAACGCCAAATTCTCAAGGATGGTGGTGCCCGGTGATCGCCTTGATCTCGACGTCACCCTGAAGCGCAATATCCGCAACATGGCGATCTACCACGCCATCGCGCGCGTCGATGGTGAGCAGGTGGCCTGCGCGGAAATCCTCTGCGCCGAAGTCAAGGGATAAGCCATGGCCGAGGCATCGACCTCGATCCATCCAACGGCCGCAATCGACGCAAACGCGCAGCTGGGCACAGGCGTGCAGGTTGGCGCGTATACGTCGATCGGCGCCGGTGTCGTCGTCGGCGACGGCACGCACATCGGCTCGCATTGCAGCATTGATGGGTCGACGCGGATCGGGCGGGACAACCGCATCCTCGGCCATGCCGCGATCGGCGGCGAGCCGCAGGACAAGAAATTCCAGGGCGAACGCAGTGAACTGGTCATCGGCGATCGCAACACCATCCGCGAATTCGTCACCATCAATCGCGGTACCGGCGAAGGCGGCGGCATCACCCGCATCGGCGACGACAACTGGATCCTCGCCTACGCGCACATCGCGCACGATTGCCGCGTCGGCAACCATATCGTGTTTTCCAACAATGCGACGCTGGCCGGGCATGTCGAGGTCGGCGACCACGTCATCCTCAGCGGCTTTGCCGGCATCCACCAGTTCTGCCGCATCGGCGCGCATGCCTTCATCGGCATGGGGGCGCTGATCAATGGCGATGTGCCGCCGTTCGTGATGGTCGCCGCCGACGAATACGGGCGTCCGCGCGGCGTCAACAGCGAAGGCCTGAAACGCCGCGGTTTCGACAGTGAACGCATCGCGGCGATCAAGCGGGCCTACCGCGCGCTCTACGTCTCGGGCGCAACCCTTGGCGATGCCAAGTTGAAACTGGCGGAACTGGCGCGCGACAGCGCCGATGTGCGCATGTTGCTGGATTTCATCGAACGCGGCGAACGGCCGCTGCTGCGATGAATAGCGGGGCTCGGGACCAGGGGCCAGGGACTCGGAGTGATGCGTCTTCGCCGACTGCTGTTTCGACTGCAAGCGAATCCCACATTCAGTCCGAAACTGTTCCTGCATCGCCGCCGGATTCCAAAGTCACCGACCGCTCG
>JAYTAY010000396.1:0-2974 GCA_043737255.1 Luteimonas sp. | reverse complement strand
CGGGTGGAGCGTAGTGATACCCGGGCCGTTTCAGTGATCAGAGCGAAAGAGCCCCGGGTATCGCCTACGGCTCCACCCGGGCTACGCTCTTCGCGGTGTTTGCGCGCGCCGAGCATAGCCGGAACATTGGCGGCGTTTATGCACTGCGGTAGGCTTCCATATCCTTTCCCCCGCAAGCCGCCCCCTGTGTCAGCCGAACCCGCCATGTACGACCCGAAGGCCATCGAAGCGGCTGCCCAGCACTTCTGGGATGACACCCGCGCGTTCGAGGTCAACGAAAACTCGGCCAAGCCGAAGTATTTCTGCCTGTCGATGCTGCCGTACCCCAGCGGCGCGCTGCACATGGGCCACGTGCGCAACTACACCATCGGCGACGTGATCAGTCGCTACAAGCGCATGACTGGGCACAACGTGCTGCAACCGATGGCTTGGGATGCGTTCGGTTTGCCAGCCGAGAACGCGGCGATCAAGAACCACACCGCGCCGGCGAAATGGACCTACGCCAACATTGACCACATGCGCGTGCAGTTGCAGTCGCTGGGTTACGCGATCGACTGGACGCGCGAATTCGCGACCTGCCGTCCCGACTATTACGTACACGAGCAGCGCATGTTCGTGCGGCTGCTGAAGAAAGGCCTGGCGTATCGCAAGAACGCGGTGGTCAACTGGGATCCCGTCGACCAGACCGTGCTCGCCAACGAGCAGGTCATCGACGGACGCGGCTGGCGTTCCGGCGCGCTGGTGGAGAAGCGCGAGATTCCGCAGTGGTTCCTGCGCATTACCGATTACGTGCAGGAATTGCTCGACGGCCTCGACGCCCTGCCGGGCTGGCCAGATTCGGTCAAGACCATGCAGCGCAACTGGATCGGCCGCAGCGAAGGGTTGGAGATTGCCTTTGAAGTGGAGGGCGAGGCCGCGCCGCTGACGGTGTTCACGACGCGCCCAGACACGCTGATGGGTGTGACGTTTCTCTCCATTGCCGCCGAGCATCCGCTGGCATTGAGAGCGGCCGCATCCGATGCCGCGCTGGCGGCGCGCATCGCCAAACTGAAACAGGGCGGCACCTCGGAAGCCGAACTCGAGACGCAGGAAAAGCGCGGCGTCGATACCGGCTTACGCGCGCTGCATCCGGTCAGCGGCGAACTGATTCCAGTGTACGTCGCCAACTTCGTGCTGATGGGTTACGGCACCGGCGCAGTCATGGCGGTGCCGGGCCACGATCAGCGCGATTGGGAATTTGCGCAGAAATACGACCTGCCGATCACGATGGTGATCGTGCCCGACGAAGTGCGCGATGCGATGGCGGAAATCCTCACGCACCTCGCCAACCACGATGATCCGATGCGCGCCGCGCTCGGTGAATCCGGGTCGATCGATGTCTACGACACCGGTGCGGCTGTTCAAGTCGTGGAGGAGTTCCAGCGTCGCATCGCCGAGCACGGTGCCTACACCGAACGCGGCTGGCTGGTGAATTCCGGCGAGTTCGACGGCCTCGATTTCCAGCAGGCCTTCGATGCGCTGGCATCGCTCTTTGAAGCGCAAGGCAAGGACGCGCGCCGAGTCAATTATCGTCTTCGCGACTGGGGCGTCAGTCGTCAGCGCTACTGGGGTTGCCCGATCCCGGTGATCTATTGTCCGACCTGCAACGCCGTGCCGGTGCCCGAGGAACAACTGCCGGTGCTGCTGCCGGAAGACGTGCAATTCATGGGCACCGGTTCCCCGATCAAGGCCGACCCGGAGTGGCGCAAGACGACTTGCCCGCAGTGCGGCGGCGCGGCCGAACGCGAAACGGACACCTTCGACACGTTCATGGAGTCGAGTTGGTACTACGCGCGTTACACCTCGCCGGGCGCTGGCGACATGGTCGATGCGCGCGCCAATTACTGGCTGCCGGTCGACCAGTACATCGGCGGCATCGAGCACGCGATCCTGCACCTGATGTATTTCCGGTTCTATCACCGGCTTCTTCGCGACGCGGGCATGTTGTCTTCCGATGAACCCGCCACGAATTTGCTGACGCAGGGCATGGTCATCGCCGAGACGTTCTATCGCGAGGACGCCAATGGCGTGAAGGACTGGATCAATCCGGCCGATGTCGAGATCGAACGCGACGCGCGCATGCACGTCATCGGCGCGCGTCTCCAGGCGGATGGAAAACCGGTGAGGATCGGCGCGACCGAGAAGATGTCCAAGTCGAAGAACAATGGCGTCGATCCGCAGCTGATGGTTGACAAGTTCGGCGCCGATACCGTGCGCCTGTTCTCGATGTTCGCCGCACCGCCGGAACAGTCTTTGGAATGGAACGAGGCCGGCGTCGAAGGCATGGCGCGTTTCCTGCGCCGACTCTGGCGCGACCTGCATGCGCATGTCGCCCAGCCCGATCATCCACAAGTCGATCCCGCGGCATTGAATGCCGCGCAGAAAACCATGCGCCGGCACATCCACGAGGCCATCGCCAAGGTATCTGACGATTACGGTCGCCGGTATTCGTTCAATACCGCCATCGCGGCGTTGATGGAGCTGCTGAATGCGGTCAGCAAATTCATCGACATGAGCGATGAGGGTCGCGCGGTGCGCCACGAGGCATTCGAGGCAATCGTGCTGTTGATCAACCCGATCACGCCGCACTTCTCCCACGCGGCGTGGCAGGCGCTGGGTCATCCGCAGGCGCTGATCGAGGACATCCCGTTTCCGAAAGTCGATCCCGCTGCGTTGGTCCGCGATGCGGTGACCCTGGCTGTCCAGGTCAACGGCAAGCTGCGTGGCACGATCGAAGTCGCTGTCGATGCGCCGCGCGATGTCATTGAAGCCGCGGCCTTGGCCGAACCGCAGGTGGCCCGCTTCCTAGAGGGTAAGGCGATCAAGAAGATGATCGTGGTGCCGGGAAAGATCGTGAACATCGTCGCTACGTAATTCGGTTGCGTTTGCGCCTACCTCTGAAGCCGGGGAAAGGCGCGGTCGGATCGGGTTTGTT
>JAYTAY010000395.1:0-2976 GCA_043737255.1 Luteimonas sp. | reverse complement strand
GCCGGCTGCCCCAATCGCTGCGTCCTGCGCGCTCCAGATCCCATAGCCGCAGTTGCGGTGCGCGTCCATGGCGGTGATTGAGTGGATGATCGAGCACGTCGATGCGTGGATTGCCCAAGGCGAAGCCGAGTTCCGCGGCCAGTTTGAAGTTGTCGGCGACGATCCGCGTGTTCGACGGCATCGTCGCAAGCTGATCGCGCGTCGCCGCGGCGACCTGATCCCACCCGGCGAAGTTGGCCGGATACCATTTTTCTGCGGCAAAGCGCTCACGCAGTGACGGAATCGATGCCGTCGCGTAATACCCGAGCACACTGACCAGCCCTATCGCCGCAATCACCCAGGTGGCGCGGCGCAACCAGCGTGGCCACATCGCCAGGGCCGCGGGCACCAATGGCAGCAATGCAAGGTATCCAGCCAGTGGCCAATGGAAACTGACCCGTTCACTGTCGGCGAAAAAACCAAGCACAAAGAAGCCGAGCACGGTCGCCGTGCCGAGCATGGCGAAATAGCGCGACGCAGCACTGGCAGTTACGAACAGATTGCGCCCGGCCGCGATCATCATCGCGATGAGCAACAGCGGCGTCACCAGCAACGTCTGGATCAATACAAACCAAGCGCCATCCCAGTGCAGCGTCCACGGATGACGATCAATCAACTGGAAGCGCAAGCCGGCGTCGGCGTTCTCGAGATTCCAGAACAGTAGCGGCACCCATGCGACGGCACCGATGACAATCGCGATCCAGACCCGCACATCGCGCAACGCGCGCCGCCCTTCCGGAAGCAGCAACAGCGCAACCAATCCCACGCCGATCACCGCGGCAAAGCGGTAGTGGCTGAGCGCGCCAATCACCAAGCCCATCGCCAGTTCCGCAGCCGCCTTCGCATCGACCTGTCGCAGCAGACGCGCGCCTGCGTCCATGCACAACACGGTCGCCAGCGCCATCGGCACATCCGGCAACGCCAACAGGCCCAGCGTTCCGGCCAGTGGCAGTAGCAGCGCAAGGGCGCCTGCCTGCCAGCCACGAGTTGCGCCGAATTGCCGCATCGCGATTTTTGCGATCAGGCAAGGAACCAGTGCGGCGATCAGCAGGAAGGGCGCGCGCAACGCCAACGCATGCTGTCCGCCGAGCTCGACCCCCAGCCGTGTCAGCCATGCGGTCAACCCCGGCAAGTCCGAATACGCCGGCGCCAGATGCTGGCCTTCCTGCCAGTAGAACGCCTCGTCGACGAACAAAGGAAGCTGTGCAGCAACGATGCACTTGATCGCAGTAATGGAAGCCAGCAAGGCTATGAATGTCCGCCGGGCCCTGATTTCATCTCGCAATGGCATTTGACCCCGCTACACTCATTCCAAACCTGACGAGACAGCCCATGTCGGCCGTGCCGCAAACCTCCAGCATGCTAACCGACACCCTGCGCGAGGCCGTCCTGCGCGCGCAGGCGCAAGTCAATGGCTTGGTGCTCGGCAAGCCGCAGGAAGTTCGGCTCGCGTTCGTAGCGCTGCTGTCCGATGGCCATTTGCTGATCGAGGATCTGCCGGGCCTCGGCAAGACCACCCTGGCGCATGCGCTCGCGGCCACGCTCGGACTCGGCTTCCAGCGTGTGCAATTCACGTCGGACCTGCTGCCGGCAGACATCATTGGCGTCTCCGTCTACGATGCGCAGGCGCGCCGTTTTGAATTCCATCCCGGCCCGGTGTTCGCCAACATCGTGCTGGCCGACGAGATCAATCGCGCCCCGCCGCGTACACAAAGCGCGTTGCTCGAAGCGATGGCCGAACACCAGGTCACCGTCGATGGCAGCACACATGCCTTGCCGGAACCATTCTTCGTCATCGCCACGCAGAACCCGGTCGATCTGGCTGGCACCTATCCGCTGCCCGATTCGCAACTCGACCGCTTCCTGCTGCGCCTGGCCCTGGGTTATCCCAACGCCGATGCCGAGCGTGCGCTGCTGACCGGCGTCGATCGCCGTGACCTGATCGCGCAGACGATGCCCGTACTGTCTTCCGAAGACGTACTGGCAATGCGCCGCGCCGTCAACGACGTGCACGCCAGCGGCGCGCTGGTGACGTATGTGCAGGCCCTGATGCATCGCAGCCGCCAGCATCCCGGTGTGCGCGTCGGACTCTCACCGCGAGCGGGCCTGGCGTTGCTGCGCGCGGCGCGGGCGTATGCACTGTTGCTGGGTCGCAACCATGTTTTGCCTGAAGACGTGCAAGCGCTGTTTTCGGCAGTCGCGGCGCATCGTCTGGTTGCCGATGCCGACAGCGGTACTGGCACGGCGCTGGCGAAGTCGATCCTGCTCGCCGTCCCCGTCGACTGAATCCATGCGAAGCGGATGGCGCCAACGCTGGTGGGCGCGGATCGAGGCGTGGGCGCGTCCGCGCGGGCCAGAAACATTGCCGGTCACGTTGCTACGCAATCGCGTCTACGTACTGCCGACACGCTTCGGATTGTTCTTCGCACTGTTGATCACGACGATGGGCCTGGGCGCGCTGAATTACAACAACAACCCGGCCTTGCTGCTGGCGCTGATGCTGGCCGGCGCGGCGTTCGCCAGCCTGCTGTTCGCGCACCTGCAACTCTCCGGCCTGACCATCAGCAGTTTGTCCGCCGAGCCAGCCCCCGCGGGCGAACCACTGTTGATGCTGTTGACTGCAAACACCGGTGACGGCCGCGTCCGCCACGGCCTGCGCGTAGGTCATCGTGATTTGCTCACCACGCTGTCGCTTGAAGGCGCAACCGGCGCGGTCATTCTGGAAATTCCGACGACAACACGCGGTTGGCTGGAACTGGAACGTCTGCGGATCTCCACGACGCGGCCACTGGGGCTCGCCCGCGCCTGGGCATGGGTGTGGCCTTCGCAACCGCTGCTGGTCTATCCGGCGCCTGAAACCGCCGGACCGCCGCTGCCGGTCGATGTCAGTGACGCCCGCCGCACCCGCCTCAACCCTTCCGGCGACGATGTGCACCA
>JAYTAY010000394.1:0-15100 GCA_043737255.1 Luteimonas sp. | reverse complement strand
ATCAAGAAGTGGATTGGCACGCAGCCGTGGCCAACGAGCCACGCCGCCAGATAGCGCACGCAGACCTCGACGTTGCCCTCGAACCCCCTGCGCGTGATAGTGCCCAGCGGCGTCCGGATCAGATCGTCGCGCGTGACCCGCACGTCGTCGCGCAACACCCGCTGCTGGTGCTTGCAGGGCATGTGTTCGTCGAAGACACCGCGTGCCAGCGGGATCAGCGCCGGATGCGCGACCCAGGTGCCATCGTGCCCGGCCGTGACTTCGCGCAGCTTGTCGGCATGCACGCGCGTCATCGCGGCGGCATTGGCTTCGATGTCGCCCGCGACCGGAATCTGCGCCGCCATGCCACCCATCGCATGCGCACCGCGCCGGTGGCAGGTCTGGATCAGCAGTTCCGAACATGCCTGCAAGAACGGCTGCGTCATCGTCACTTGGCTGCGCTCCGGCAACACGCGATCGCGGTGCGCGCGGAAGGTCTTGATGTACGAGAAAATGTAATCCCAGCGTCCGCAATTGAGACCGGCGATGCGGCCGCGCAATGCGTGCAGGATCTCGTGCATTTCGAACGCCGCGGGCAGCGTTTCGATCAACACGGTGACTTTCATTTGCCCTTGCGGCAGGCCGAGTGCGCTTTCGACATGGGCAAGCACGTCGTCCCACAACGCTGCCTCCTCCATCGATTGCAACTTGGGCAGGTAGAAATACGGTCCACGATCCTTCGCGGCCAACACGTCCGCATTGTGGAAGGCGAACAAACCGAGGTCGAACAACGCAGCCGATATCGATTCGCCATCGATCTGCAGATGTTTCTCGTCGAGATGCCAGCCGCGCGGCCGCACCAGCAGCACCGCCTGCTGCTCGAACGGCTTCAACACATAACGCTTGCCTGTTTCGGGCGAGACGAATTGCAGCGTGCCGGCGACTGCATCGCGCAACGCACGTTGTCCCGTCAGCAAATTATTCCAGGTCGGTGACGTCGAATCCTCGAAGTCCGCCATGTAGCAGTTGGCGCTGGAGTTGAGCGCGTTGATGACGGTCTTGGGATCGACCGGGCCGGTGATCTCGACGCGGCGGTCGAGCAACGCGTGCGGCAATTCCGCCACGCGCCAGTCGCCGTCGCGGATCGCGCCGGTGTCGTCGCGGAAATCGGGCAGGCCGCCGCAATCGAAGAACGCCTGGCGTTGGTGGCGGGCGGCCAGTCGGGCCTGGCGCCGGACGTCAAAACGTCGATGCAGGTCAGCGAGGAACGCCAGCGCGTCGTCGGTGAGCACCTGTTCCTGCCCGGCAACATGGCCCCGCAGCTCGATGCCGTCTGCTGCTTGCTCTTTCAACACGGCCGACATGGCTGACTCCGAATGAATTGGCTGGAGCCACACCATCCGTCGCAGTACTGTATTTGACAATACAGTTTTTGCAATGCTATTCATTAGTTGAGCTTATAAGTAGCCGAATCAATGACTTCCCAACCACCCGGCGCCCCCCGATTCGCCTACAAGGCCGACCGCATGAAACCGCTGCGCGCCTTCTGCCAGACGGTGCGGCTGGGTTCGGTGTCACGCGCAGCCGAGGCGTTGTACGTGAGCCAGCCCGCGATCACCCTGCAATTGCAGGCGTTGGAGCGGGACTTGGGCGTCCGGCTGTTCGAGCGGACCGGCCGCCGGCTGACACCGACCCGCGAAGGCCAGTTGCTGTACGAGCTGGCGAGGCCGCTGGTGGAAGGGCTGGACGGGCTGGACGGCCTGTTCCGCGAGAAGATCGGCGGGCTTGACGGCGGGGAGCTGCATGTCGCCGCAGGCAGCTCGACCATCCTCTATCTGCTGCCGAAGATCGTCGAAGCCTTCCGCGCGCAACATCCCGGCGTGCGCCTGATCCTGCACAACGTCACCGGTGCTGGCGGGCTCGACCTGTTGCGGACCGATGCCGTGGATCTGGCCGTGGGCTCGATGCTGGATGTGCCGACCGACCTCGGCTATGCCCCGGTGTACCGCTTCGATCCGATGCTGATTGTGCCGCGCGAGCACCCGTTGGCCGCCAAGCCCGAGCTGAAACTGGAGGATCTGTCCCCGTACGGCCTGATCCTGCCGCCGAAGCGATTGACCACCTATCGGCTGGTCGACCTGGTGTTCCAGCAGAACCGCGTGCCGTACACGGTGGCGCTGGAAGTCGGCGGCTGGGAAGTGATCAAGCAATACGTGGCGATGGGCCTGGGCATTTCCATCGTCACCTCGATCTGCCTGACCGAAGCCGATCGCGAACGCCTGGTCGCGCGTTCGCTGGCGAAGTATTTTCCGGCGCGCAGCTATGGCGTGGTGATGCGCAAGGGCAAGTTCCTGTCACCGCAGGCGCGCGCGTTTGTCGATCTGATCCAGCCGGATCTGTTCATGCGACGGACGTATGACCAGACGGGGCATTCGGAGCGGTAGGGTGGGCCTCGGCCCACCGTTCTTTGTCCGTGAAGTTGGACGCCCCTCGTAAAACGTAGGTCGTCGCGATGTGTGAGGGTAAAGCGGTGGGCCGAGGCTCACCCTACTGCACCACCGACACTTCCACCTCACGCGTATCCGCGCGGCCTCGATCATCGACGGCCGACAGACGGAATTGCCCCGCACGTCCCGGCGACCATGTCGCGGTTTCGCCTGCGGCCGTGGTCGCGATGAAACTGTCGCCTGCAAACCAGAACACCTTCGTGGCATCCGCATCAACGCTGGCTGACAGCGAGATGCCCGATTGTTGGGGACGCGACAGGCGCAGCGTGTAGCGCGCGGCGCGCATCGGCGACAGGATCCGCGGTGGCGCGCCCTGCCATGCATCGAAATTGGCGCAATCGGCACCGGCCGGCGGTTTGCGTCGCGGGATGCCGGCCTGCACGAACACGCGCGCGATATCCGACGGCCAGAACTCGTGCACTTCCATGCGCATGCGCGCCGGATCGAACGGCCCGCATGCGGCGAGGCCGGTCGCGCGATCCACCGCCACCGCGCGGTGCACGCGGCTGGTGCGGATCGGCGACTTGCCGGGTATGAACCACGTCCAGCCGCGTTGCGGACAATACGCATTGGGCAGATCGCCACTGGCGCGGCAGATCTCGACGCGCTTGACGTTGAGCGGCCAGCGGCGTTGCGGCTCGGCCAGGTCGATGCGCGCCGCACGCAGGCCATCGACGATGCCGAAGAACAGCGGCGCGGCGGTGTCGATACCGATCAACGCCGGATTGGGCGAGCCATCAAAATTGCCGACCCACACGATCAGCACATACGGGCCCACCAAGCCCGCGCTCCACGCATCACGAAATCCCCACGAGGTGCCCGTCTTCCACGCGATCGGCATGTCGCGCCCGCCACTGAGCACGCCGGTGTCCGGACGCGGATTGCGGCGCAGCATGTCGCGCACAAGGAATGTGGCTTCGGCACTGAGCAGCCCGGTGCTTCCGGCCACCGGATCGTCATCGCGCCAGCGCAACGGTTTCAGCAATCCGTCGTTGCCGAGCATCGCGTACAAGCGCGCGAGCTCCTCCATGGTGACTTCACCGCCGCCGAGCACCAGCGCCAGGCCGTAATGGCGTTCGCTGGCCAATTTCGAAATGCCGGCGTCGCGCAGAAATTCATAAAAACTGGGCTGGTTGAGGTCGGCAGCAACGCCAACGGCGGGAATGTTGCGACTGCGAATCAACGCATCGGTGGCAGTGACCGGACCGAGGAAGCGGCCATCGAAATTTTCTGGTGTGTATGGCCCGAACGAACTCGGCACGTCGCGCAACACCGTGGCCGGATGCAGCACGCCCTGGTCCAGCGCCAGCGCGTAGATGAAAGGTTTCAGCGTGGAGCCAGGCGATCGTTTGGCAGCGGTGCCGTTGACCTGGCCGGAAATCGTCGCATCGAAATAGTCGGCGGAACCGACCAGCGCGCGCACGCCCATGTCGCGGGTGTCGATCAGCATCGCCGAGGCGTTGCGCAGGCCACGCGCGCGCGCATGCCTCAACTGGTTGCCGAGGCGTTCCTCGAGCAGGCGCTGCAGCCGCAGGTCGAGCGTGGTCGTGAGGATCGGCGCGTCGCCCGGATGCAGCATGCGTTCGGCCAGCACGCGTTCGACGAAATGCGGCGCGGCGAACGGCATCGCGCGTGGCGCACGCAACGCCAGCGGCAACGACATCAGCGCATCCTGCGCGGCATCGTCCGGATGTCGCTGGCGCCAGCGCGCGTACAGGCGCGTGCGTGCGGCGCCGAGGCCTGCACCGATGTAGGTCGCACCGCCGTCGTCGGCAACGCGCAAGCGGCCACGCCGTGTCGGCGCCTGTGGCAAAACGGCCAGCGTCAAGACTTCGGGCAGCGTCAACGCGGCGTTGGGCTTGTCGAAATAGATCAGGCTGGCGGCGCCAATGCCTTCGATGTTGCCGCCGTAGGGCGCGAGATTGAGGTAAGCCTCGAGGAGGTCGTCCTTCGAGTAGCACAGCTCCAGCTGCAGCGCGCGCAGCATTTGTTGCAGCTTGCCGGCGGGCGTGTGCGTGCGCAGTCGCCAGCGCAGGCGCGCGAGCTGCATGGTGATGGTCGAACCGCCGATGCGTGCGTCACCGCGCGCATAGGTGTGCCACGCAGCGCGCACGACGCTGGCGGGATTGATGCCGGGATGGCGACGGAACCAGGCGTCTTCGTGCAGCAACACCGCCTCGATCGATGTCGACGACATCTGCGACAAGGGCAGCCACAACCGGTAGCGTTGATCGTCAGCGAGCGCCAACCGCAGCAATGCACCATTGCGGTCGTAGACGGCGACCGATTGCGGCAGATCCTGCGACAACGGGCGATGCGGCCACAGGCGGATCGCCACCGCGCAGGCGAACAACACCGCGGCGGCGATCAGCAACAGACGCGCGCGACGCCGCCATCGTCCAGGCGCAAGCGTCGCCTGCGCAGCCGCGTTCATTTGGTCGGCGCGCGCACCGTCAGCTTAGCCCCGGGCGCGCCTTGTGAATACACGGCGCGTTCGTACATCGATTCGGCATGGATTTGCGGCACGGCATAACGACCGGCGTTGCCGGCGCGGATGCGATAACGGAACTCGCGCACCTCGGCGCCGACGCTGCCATACAGCAGCACGCGATCCTCGCGCGGCTCGATGTGCTCGGGGACGAAGGTCGACCCGGGCAACGCCAACGTTGCTTGCGGCGGCTCCGGTTCGCCGTCGCCTTCTTCGTCCGATGGAGCTGAGGATGCCGGCGGCGGCAACTGCATCACCGTCTCGAAACCGCCCGGCAGCAGGTCGACGATGGCGATGTCGCCACGCGCCTTCGCACCAAGCGCACGGATGCGCAGGCGCACGGTCACTTCCGCACCGAGCGCGATGCCGGTGAGCAGCTTGCCTTGCGCATCGAGGTAGTCGCGGATCACTTCCAGTCCGTGGTTCTGCACGGTCGGTGTCGGTCGGCGCTCGAAGCCCGATTGCGTCAGCGCATACCACGCGGTCGTGCCGGAGGCGGGCAACACGCGCAGCGCACGATCGGCGCCGGTGAACTGGCCGCGACGCAACAAGCCGACGATTTCACCGAACGCACGCGCACGCCCATTGGCCGCAACAGCTTGCAAGCGGGGCGGCGTCTGTGGCCGCGACGCGCCATAAGCTTCGAGCGCGAGGATCGTCAGTGCGGAGGACAGGGTGTTGTACCGATCGCTGCGCAGCGGCTCGAGGAGACGTTCGATCGCAGCCGGCGACAGTTTCGCCGCCTCGGTCGGGAAATGTTTCTGCGCCAGATAGATCGACCATCCCTGCGCGATGCCCGGATCGTAGTAATCGGCGTAGCCGAAGTCCTGCGCGGGCGCCACTGCATTGACACGTTTCAGTGCTGCGCGTGCCAGTGTCAGTGCGGGACGATCCTGCTGCAGCAGGCGATAACTCGATGCGATCAGCATCACAGTCGCATCGTCCTGCAGCCAGCGCTTGGGAAAATCTCGCTTGAGTTGCTCGTGCACCGCGCTGAGCAGGTTGCTCGCGGTCTGGCCTTGGCGGATCAGCAGATACACCGCCAGCGCGCGCGCCCGCAATTCGTCGAGTTCGTTCAGCGCCGGATCCGCCGCCATCGTTTGCAAATGACGATTGGCAGCCGCCAGCGCATCCTGGGGCACTGCCTGGCCACGCTCTCGCGCTTCGACCAGATACAACGCCGCATATGCGGAGACGAAGGGATCCACCTCCGGCGTCGCCAGCCAGGTGCCGAAACCGCCTTCGCCGTTCTGCCGCGTGCGCAATACATCCATCACCTGGCCGTGACTGCCGCTGCCTGTCAGCAAACCGAATTCCGGGTGCGCGGCGTGCACCAGTCCGGGCATCGCGGCGCTGACCACCTGTTCGGTGCACAGGTGCGGATAGTCCTGCAGGTAGGCGGCGAGGCCGTCGACGGCGACGAAGGGCGAGGTCGATGCGGCGAGCTGCCGGCGCGCGCGCTGGTTGTACATCACGCGCAGGTTCTTCAAATCCAGTGCGCGTCTGCTGCTGCCCACGCGCACATCCTGGCGCATGACCGTGGCCGGGCGCACCGACAATTCGATGCGCCGCTGCGCGTTGTAGCGACCACTGTTTGCACGGATGAGGATCGCAACCGGGCCGAGACGATAGCCGACACGGACACGCAACCGCGCAGTCCCTTCCGTTCCCGGCGCCAGCGCAATCCTCGCGGCCGCCGCGCCGACCGGCGTCAACACCGCAGGCAAGCCGAGGCTGACATCGATCGGAAGCTGGGCCTTGCCGCCGCCCTCGATGGTGTTGGCCACGCCGATCGGCAACTCGAATTCGTCGCCGGGTGCGACGTGCGTCGGCAGCGTCGGCGTCAGCACGAAATCCCCGCGCAGCACCGCCGTCGTTTCGGCGATACCGATGCGCTGCGGCGTGACCGCCACCGCGACGATGCGCACGCGACCGTTGAAATGATCCGGCAGCGTGAACCGCAGGGTGCGTTCGCCATCGACTTCGACCGGACCCGACCACCACACCGCCGGTAGTTCGGTCTTGCGCTTGAACGGGTTGAGGTGCTTGGCCAGATTGCCTTCGCCGTCGCCGCCCGGCGCGACCATGCCGGTGAGCCGGCTGAACTCGGGCAGGATCAGATCGAGGATCTGCGTGGTGTCCACCTGCAGCATCTTCTTGGCGAAGAAGAAATTTAGCGGATCGCCGACCCGGTAACGCGCGACCTGCAGGATGCCTTCATCGACCGCGAAGGCGATCACGCGCGCCTTGCCTTCGGTCTTGATCTTCAACGCAATCGGCGTGCCGGGTTTGGTTACCGCTGGCGCGCTGATGGTCAACGGCTGCGTGCGCGCCGCACGATTGACCGTGAACGGCGCCACGCCGTACGACAGCGGACTCATGAACACGTCGTCGGACGCCGGATCGCGCACGAACTGCACGTTGACGTAGCCGTTGCCCTCGAAGTCCTTCGGCACGCGGATGCGCTGTACGGAGCTGGTGGTATCGGCCTTGAACCATGCGTGCGCGTAGACGCGGTCGCGCTCGATGGTGATCAGGCCAGATCCCGCATACGGCGCGCGCACGCTGATCTCGATCTCCTCGCCCGGCGCGTAACCGGCTTTCGACAGCGACAACGCCAGTTCGGCGTTGCGGTCGAGCGCACGCGTGAGGTTGGCCGCGCCCGCGACCGAATAGTCGATCCGGTTGAGCACGTTGCCCTTGCCGTCGCGAATCTCCAGCCGGAAATCACCGGGCGCATCGGTTGGCAATGCATGGGCTCGCGTGCTGGCAGCGAACGCCAGCGGCTGGTCGCGACGCACGTCGAGGCGTTCCTGCGAAACATATTTGTACAGCCCCGAATCCTGCTTGGTCAGCACCGAGACGAATCGACGCTCGATCAGCACCGCATGCAAGCCGTCGACCGCGCGTGGCCTGGCATCGGGGCCGATGGCGAGCAACTGCACGTTGCGCTTGCTGCCGCGTGCGACGTAGTCGAGTGCATCGCTGCTCTTGATGCCGATCAGGTAGTCGTTGCTCGACACCAGCGTGGTCGCCTGCGCGGCGACGTTGCGGCCGCTGCCCGGCTCGAACGCGCGCGCCAGCACGCTGAGCTGATAAGTCGCGCGTGCGTACTTGCCGAGGTCCAGCACGAACGTGGCCTTGCCTGCGGCATCGGTCTTGCCGTCGGTCAGCGGTTCGTCGTAACCCTCCTTGGCGTGTTGCGGATCGTGGAACTTCCAGCCAGGCCAGCGCGCGAATTCGGGGAAGGCCGGACGCAGCACGAGGTTGGCTTCGACGCGGCGCTCCTGCGCCGGCGTGCCGAACAGGTTCTCGACCGACACCGTCGCGGCCAATCCATCCGGCTTGACCCAGCCCTCGCTCGCCGTTTTGGAAAAGCGCGCATTGACACGCAGCGTATCGGGCAGGAATTCGCGCACCTGCACGGTGGTGTTGCCGATGGCCGTGCGCTCGTCGTCCTTGCCGAGCAGATACAAATCGGCCTGCCAGGTGCCGCTGGGTGCGCTCTCGGGCGGCGCGAAATCGATGCTCTCGAAACCGGCCTCGCCCAGTGTCAACCGTTCGCGCCGCGCGACCGCGCCGCGTGGATCTGTGAACACCAGTTCCAGCGGCAGACCGACCAGCGGCCGCGACCAGTCAGCGGCGCGCACGATCATGCCCAGGTGCACGGTGTCGCCCGGGCGGTACAGGCCGCGATCGGAGAATAGATTTGCGCGCAGCGCGCCGGCTTCCAGTGCATTGTCTTCGCCGCCGACATCGAACCGCGAATAATCCAGCGCGCGGCCCGCGTCGTCGATCGGCAGGAACGACAGATCGCTGCCCTGCTCGACCGTGATCAGTACCGGCCGCTTCTCACGCTTGAAAGCCTCCAGCGACGGCAACACCGCATGGCCGTCGGCATCGGTGCTGGCGTCGACCAGCGTTTCGCCATTGCGCGCCACCACGCGCACGCGCGCACCGCTCACCGGCGTGCCGTTGGCGATCGATTGCACGAAGACATCACGTTGGCCGCCAAGCGCGCGTTTCAACACCACGCCGAGATCGGTCAGCACCACCAACCGGCGATCGCGCTCCGAACCTGCATCGTCTGCAAGTGTCTGCTGCGGTGTCCGCCCGACGTCGTAGGCGTCGAGCGTGCGCAGGCTCAGCAGGAATACGCCGCGTTTGACCGGATCGATGAAGTTGCCGAGATCGATGCCCTCGTAGTGCGTCTTCGATGGGTCGCTGTTGACGAACTCGAGGCGTTTTTCCTGGCGTTCGACCAGGCTGTCCTCGGCGATGTAGTCGAAACTCGGATTGGCGTAATCGCCGTTGTTGTTCTGCACCAGCTGGTGCAAGGCGCCGGGCAACACGCGCGCGACTTCCAGCCGCAGCCCCGGCACGTTGCGCGCGGCGATGCTCACGCGGCGCTCGCCGCGCAACGACAGCAGCGCGCCTTCACCGACGAACCGAAGCAATTCTGGATACGGGGGCACTTCGACGACGTACCGCTGCGGCTTTCCCAGCAGGAAGCCGCCGAACGATTTCAGTCCTTTCGCTACTTCCACATACAGGAAACGCTTCGGCGGCACCTTGTACTTGAACGCATGCGTCTGCACGAACTCGCGCTCAGCCGGCATCGCCGTGATCGCGACCGGTGGCGACTGTTTCAACAACGCTTCGTCGACTTCCGACAACGACCATGCATACCCCGCGCGTTGTTCCTTGAGCGGCAGTTCGGGATTGGCATCCGGCAACAACCGCACGTTCAACGCGCGTGACACGTCCGCATCGCGCATGGCCTGGTTGAATTCGAGCACCAGCACCTGTTCGGGTTCGTAGCGATCGTTCTCGACCAGCGTGGGCGTGACCGAATCGACCGTGACGCTGTACAGCGACGGCAACTCGACCTTCGACACGAGCGCGTCCTTGGCCCCTTTGCCGCCGAGCGTGCTGATCACGCCGGCATCAATTTTGAGCAGGAGTGCGCCGCCGTTGTCCGGCAAGGTCAGCGGCGCCGAGTGCACCCACGCCTTGAGCCGGCGTTCGTCGTAGGTGAGCGTGCGGCCCGGCGAAGGCAGGGTGCGATCGGCGCCATCGGTGTAGGTGAAACCGATCGCCTGTTCCAGCGACGCGGCATCCACCGGATGCGAGAAGCTCAGCGCGTACACCGCTTTCTTCAGCGCTGGATCCTGCGGGTCCTGGTAGAACTCCGCGCTGGCGACGTTCGCTGCAAACGGCGCAGCGTCGAATTCGAATGCGTCCTCAGCCAGCACCGTCTTTGGCACCAGCGCCACGTCGGCATCGATCCGTACTTCGAATTCGCCACCCACTGGCCAATCCTTGGCCGGCGTGAACACCAGCGTTTTGTCGTCGCTCCACTGCCACGCGCCTGTATGGGCCGGTTCCAGCGTCACACCCTTCGGCGCCTTGCCAACCAGCTCGATCGGCGCGATCGATGCGGAAAAACGCAAACGCAGCGGCGCAAGTTTGGGCGGGATCTCGTTGTAGTCGGTCAGCGCCGGCGGCGTCAGTTGCACGGTGACCGCATCGGGATCGATCACCGCCGGCCGCGATATCCACCAGCCAAGCAACACGATCAACACCAGGCTGCCGAGCAGGCCGCCCAACCAGCGCTGCGGCTGCGAGCGGATGCGATCGGTGACGGCGCGATGCCAGTGCGGCGGCTGCCAGTCGAATCGTCCGAACACGCGCTGCAGGCCTGCGTGCAGGCGCGGGGTCCAACGTGGATTCTGTGGTTTCGTTCCTTCGGGAGTCATCGTGTCCCCACACGATTCGGGGCGACGCTGCGCAGCGGTCGCCGGTGCTGCAAAACCAGCTTAGCAGTAACCCGCTCGTAGCCGCGTGCGGTTTTCGCGTATCAGACGGTGCCGTGGTGCTTGCCCTGCCAGGGTCGATACCAATCACGGATGCGGGCGATGTCAGCGGCCATGTCGTCGCCGAGATCGAACGGCGGACCGATGCCGATGATCTTGTCGGGATAGTGGAAATAGACGGGCAAGACCGGGACATCGGCGGCCTTGGCGATCTTCCAGAAGCCGGTCTTCCAGCGTTCGACTGGTTTGCGCGTGCCTTCGGGCGCAATGACGAACCAGATTTTCCCGTCATGGCCATCGATCATCGCGGCGACCTGCTCGATCACGCCGCGCGCGGCATTGCGATCGACGCCGATCACACCGAGCCGGTGCAGGATCGGGCCGAGCGGCCACCAGAACAATTCGTGCTTGCCGAGGACCTTGACCTCCAGGCCCATGGCCATCTTTGCCGCGAAGCCGAAGATGCCATCCCAGTTGGACGAATGCGGCGCTGCGATCAGCATGAGTTTGGCGAGGTCTGGAAATGTGCCGACCATGCGCCAGCCGCCGAACTTCAGGATGCTGCGGCCCAACCAGCGCGTGAACGCATTGGGTCGCACCTGCGGCGCATTCGGCGGCAGCGTCGGCACGATGAGTTGCGTTGTGCGGGCAGCGCTCATTCCCAATCCGCTGTCGCGCGTCCGCGCTTGATCTGGCTGCGTTCTCTTTTTCCCGTGAGCCGGCGCTCCTTCGATCCGCGCGTGGGTTTGGTGGCCACGCGCGGCTTGGGCGCACGCAAGCCGCTGTCGATGAAGGCGGCGAGTCGTTCGCGCGCGTCCTGCCGATTGCGGTCCTGCGTGCGGAACCGTTGCGCGCTGAGCACCAGCACGCCGTCATCGGTGATGCGCCGGTCACGTTTGGCCAGCAGGCGCGCGCGCACCAGCTCGGGAAGCGACGGTGAGTTGGCCACGTCGAAACGCAATTCGACCGCAGTCGAGACCTTGTTGACGTTCTGTCCACCCGGCCCCGACGCGCGCACGAAGCGCTCGATCAGTTCGGAATCGGGAATGTCGATGTCGTCGCTGATCCGTACCATGCCGTGATTCTATGCAAAGTCATCGCGTCCAAGGTCGGCCCAGATGTTGTCATGGCCTTCATCTCGTTTGGAGGGATACTCGACCCGCCCCCGGAAGATCAAAGGAATTGCCATGCAAGCCGCCGCCATCCTGTTGGGAATCACCGCGCTCGGCGGCCTGCTCATGGCGATCCTGCGCTGGCGCGGTGCACCGCGGCCGCCGGACTGGCTGGCGATGCTGCATGGCTTGCTGGCCGCGGCCGGTCTGACTTTGCTGATCCACGCCGCGTTGACGGTCGGTATTCCAGCGATGGCGATGATGGCGCTGGGCCTGTTCGTGATCGCCGCACTCGGCGGCGTGTACCTCAACCTGCGCTATCACGCCAAACAGCTACCGTTGCCGAAGGGTTGGATCATCGGCCACGCGGCACTGGGCGTGGTGGCTTACGGGTTGCTGCTGCTGGCGTTGTTTGCTGGCTGAACATAAACATCGAAATCCGAAGCAACGACGTCGAACAACGCGACGGCGCGCGTGAATTCCGCATCCAGCGGCGCCGTGACTTCGACCCGCGCGCCGCTGTGCGGATGCGTCAACGCCAATCGCTGCGCATGCAGCAGCATGCGATGGATGCCGAGCATGCGGAAATTGCGGTTGTGGCGGCCATCGCCGTGGCTGCTGTCGCCAATCAGGTGATGGAACATGTGTTTGAGATGACGACGGATCTGGTGGAAGCGGCCGGTCTCCAGGTGCGCGCGCAACAGCGCATAGCGCGAAGTCGGAAAGCCTGACGATGGCATCGCCAGTTCGTTGATCGCCAATCGCTCGAAACGCGTGATCGCCGGTTTCTTCAACGGTTTACCCGGGCCGCCGTCGAGCGGATGGTCGACCACGAAGGCTGCGTCGGGCCAACCGCGGCAGACCGCGAGGTAATCCTTTGCCACCTCGCCCGACATCAGTGTCCTGCCCAAAGCCGACGCCGTGTCGCGGTCGAACGCCAGCAACAGGCAGCCGCTCGTCGCGCGATCGAGTCGGTGCACGAGGAAGATCGGTTTGCCGAACTGCTCGCGCAACCGATCCGCGGCGAAGTCGGTTTCGCCACGGGCAAGCGCGCTGTCGTGGACCATCAGGCCGGCGGGTTTGTTGACGACGGCGAGGGCCTCGTCGGAATACAGCACCGTCAACTCCATGGACATTCCTGATTGTTTTTAGGAGCGCCCCATGGGCGCGATGAGGCATTACCGGGAAAGCCCATCGCGCCCATGGGGCGCTCCTGCGAAATCCACAACGCAGACCCGTTTCAACGCCGCGGCCACGCCGCGAGCAACGCCCATGCACCGCCGAGTGCGGCAATCCATGCCGCAGCGGGGACATCCAGCAAACGCGCGCCGCCCGCGTCGAGTCCGTACAACACGGCCGCGGCGACCAGCAGTCCGGTGCCCAGAATTGCGGCTACGGTCCGGCGCTGCCCATCGCGCGCGGCTTTCGCCAGCTCGCCGAGTTCCACCGACCGCATCCGTAATTCATGCCGGCCTTCGACCTGCTGCGTCAGCCAGGTATGCAGCAGCCGCGGCATTTCCGGCGCATGGGTGATCAGTTCCGGCAGGCGCTTGCGGAATTCCGCGGCCAGCCGCTGCGGGCTGTAGCGCTCGATGAGGATTTTTTCCAGTACCGGACGCGCGACGGCCCAGATATCGAGTCTGGGATCGAGCAGGCGGCCAACACCTTCGATGTTGAGCAGCGTCTTCTGCAACAGGATCAATTGCGGCTGCAGCGTCAGTTCGTAACGCTGTGCCATGCGGAACAACTTGATCAACACTTCGGCGAGCGAAATTTCCGACAGCGGCCGGGTGAAATACGGTTCGCACACCGAACGCACGGCGGCTTCGAGTTCATCGATGCGGATGTGCGACGGCATCCAGCCCGCCTGCACATGCAGTTCGGCGATGCGCCGGTAATCGCGATTGAAGATCGCCATGAAGTTCTCGGCGAGGTAGTACTGATCCTCGCTGGAGAGCTGGCCCATGATGCCGAAGTCCAGCGCGATGAAACGCGGGTTGTCCTTGCGTTCGGCGTCGACCCAGATGTTGCCGGCGTGAGCATCGGCGTGGAAGAAATTGTCGCGGAACACCTGCGTGTAGAACACGCGCACGCCCTTGGCCGCCAGGGCGTGCAGATTGATGCCTGCCGCAGTAAGCGCGGTGATGTCATCGCCGGGAATGCCCCAGACACGCTCGAGCGTGAGCGCGCGCTCGGCGGTATGGCTCCAGATCACTTCTGGTACGTACAGGTCCGGCGAATTCAACCAGAAGCGGCGCAGCACCGACGCGTTCGCGCCTTCGCGCTGCAGGTCGAGTTCGGCGGCCAGCGTGCTTTCGACCTCGGTGACAATCTCACGTGGGCGGATCTTGTCGGCTGCGGGATGCGTGCGTTCGACCACCCGTGCGATCGTCTTCAACAAGGCCACATCGGCGGCGATCTGTCGCTCGATGTCCGGACGCAACACCTTGACCACGACCTGGCGGCCGTCATGCAACGTCGCCGCATGCACCTGCGCGATCGACGCGGACGCGAGCGGCGTGGTGTCGAAGGTTTCGTAGGCATCGCCGACCTTGCGGCCCAGGGTCGCCTCGACAATGTCGCGCGCGACATCGCCATCGAACGGCGCAACGCGATCCTGCAGCAACGACAGTTCCTCGGCGATATCACCCGGCACCAGGTCGCGTCGCGTGGACAGGATCTGTCCGAACTTGACAAAGATCGGGCCAAGTTCCTGCAATGCCAGCCGCAGGCGCGCACCGCGCGGCAATGCGGCGATTGCGGCCGAGGCGCGCGGCACGAAGGGACGCGCCAGCTTCAACCACGGTTCGGCCGCCGTGCCCTCGAGCAGATCATCCAGCCGGTAGCGCAACAGCACGCGGCCGATGCGCCATGCGCGCAGGATGGAACTCATCGCGCGTCGCCTTGTGATTGCAGGCGCGCGATGCGTGCGGCGAAGCGTTCGACTTCATCGCGCAGTGCATCGACGTCGTCATGGAACGCATTGAGTTCATCCTTGCCGACCACGTCGCGTGATTCCTCGGTGACGTATTCGGCGGACATCTCCGCAAGGCTCGTCGCGGTGACGCGCGCCTGCTTCAGCGCACCGGCGATGGCATTGGCGATCTGTACGCCCAGCACGTCGCCGAACATCGATGCAAACGGTTGCTGCCAGTCAGGATCGAAGCGCTCGGCCAGTCGCTGCAGACGCCGCGCCAG
>JAYTAY010000393.1:0-7013 GCA_043737255.1 Luteimonas sp. | reverse complement strand
CGTCCGGGACGTTTCGATCGCCAGGTGGTCGTCGGCTTGCCCGACGTCAGGGGCCGCGAGCAGATCCTGAAAGTACACATGCGCAAGGTGCCGCTGGCAGACGACGTGGTGCCGATGGTCATCGCGCGTGGCACACCGGGTTTCAGTGGCGCCGATCTCGCCAACCTGGTCAACGAGGCGGCGCTGTTTGCGGCACGCGAGAATGGCAAGGACGTGCGCATGGAGCACTTCGACAAGGCCCGCGACAAGATCATGATGGGCACCGAGAACCGCTCGATGGCGATGAGCGAGCAGGAAAAAACGCTCACCGCGTACCACGAAGCCGGTCACGCCATCGTCGGCCGCGTCGTTCCCGAGCACGATCCGGTCTACAAGGTCACCATCATCCCGCGGGGCCGTGCGCTGGGCGTGACCATGTACCTGCCCGAGGGTGACAAATACAGCTACAACCGCACCGCGATCGAATCGCAATTGTGTTCGCTGTATGGCGGACGCGTGGCCGAGGAACTGATCTTCGGCAGCGACAAGGTCACCACCGGCGCCAGCAACGACATTGAACGCGCCACCAAGATGGCGCGCAACATGGTCACCAAGTGGGGCCTGTCCGAACTGGGCCCGATCACCTTCGGCGAGGAAGATGACGAGGTATTTCTCGGTCGTTCGGTGACGCAGCACAAGAGCGTGTCGGACGACACGGCGCGGCGGATCGACGAAGTGGTGCGCACCATTCTCGACAAGGCATACGGCCGGACCAAGGCAATCCTCACCGAGAACCTCGACAAGCTGCACTCCATGGCAAAGCTGCTGCTGGAATACGAAACCATCGACGTGCCGATGATCGACGCGATCATGGAAAACCGGGAATCGCCGCCGCCGATGGGCTGGAGCAAGGGTGGGCCCGCGCGCGATGAAGCCAAGCCGTTCGTCATCGGTGGGCCTGCGCCGCAGACTTGATTTGTTCGTTGGCTGCGAAGGCAGCTTTCAACTAGTCGGAGAGAGCATCAAAGGCCAGAGTCCGCTCTGGCCTTTTTTTGTTCGCACATCCATTCCATATTGCCGTAAGTGATTTGGCTGGTACAAAGGCAAAAGCAGCGGAGCTTGCCCCGCACTACACTGCGGACCTCAGCCTTACGGTGATCAGCTCACGATGTTTGACATCACCCCGCAACTCGATTGTGCCGGTCGCATCCTGAAACTGGATCGCCCACGCGTCGCCGGCATCGTCAATGTCACGCCGGATTCGTTTTCGGACGGCGGAGAACACGACACGATCGAAGCTGCGGTTGCGCACGGCCTGCGGTTGGGGGGAGAGGGCGCGGACGTGCTCGATGTCGGCGGTGAATCGACGCGGCCCGGGGCGGAAGATGTTTCGGTGGAAGAAGAATTGCGTCGCGTGATTCCGGTGATCGAACGATTGGCGAAGGAAACATCGCTGCCGATCAGCATCGACACTTCAAAACCGGAAGTGATGCGTGCTGCGGTCGCGGCGGGGGCGGGCATGATCAACGACGTATATGCGTTGCGTCGCGAAGGCGCGCTCGAGGCGGCTGCGGAACTGGGCGTGCCCGTCGTGCTGATGCACATGCAGGGCGAGCCGCGCTCGATGCAGGATGCGCCGGATTACGACGACGTGGTCGGCGAGGTGCACCGCTTTCTGGCTGAACGCATCTTCGCCGCTGAGATGGTGGGGATCGCCAAGAAGAAAATCATCATCGACCCGGGTTTTGGCTTCGGCAAGACGCCACAACACAATCTGCTGCTGCTCGCACAACTCGAACGCATCGCCGAACTCGGCGTGCCGGTACTGATCGGGCTGTCGCGCAAGAAGACCATCGGCGACCTGACCGGTCGCAACGACCCGCACGATCGTATTCACGGCTCGGTTGCTGCCGCGCTGATCGCTGCGCAACGCGGCGCCAGGTTGCTGCGCGTGCATGACGTCGCTGCGACCGTGGATGCGCTGAAAATATGGAATGCCGTGGCCGCGGTGCCGATGCCACGTGCGGCGATGTCCGGTGCATCGATCCGCTGGCCGGATGAGGATTGAAGCGGGTGCATTCCATGCTCCACTCATCCTGAGCCTGTCGCCCCTGCTCTCTCGCGTGCGAGGCAGGGGAGGGCTGCAGAGAGATTGCATCAGATCGCTTCGCTGCAAATGAAAAGCAAGAGCGTTTCGCGCTGCGCGCGAGTTCATTTCTTTTGCCAAGCCCAAAAGAAACAGAACCAAAGAAAAGGGCTTTCCCCGATCACAGCGTCAAGCCGGTTTCATTGATGAGGGGATCTTTCGACTCGCCATCCATGGCTCGGTCGAAAAACGGCGTGCATCCATGCACGCCGCCCTCCGGGTCTCCACGATCCTGCGGCAATTGCTCGCAACAGCTCATCTGAGCTTCAAAGGGACGCTTTTGGCTCAAGCGCCACGCGATACTCTTGCCTGCCGTTCTCCCATCATCCCGATGCCCACCGACAACCGACCCATCGCCATCGCCCTGATGGGCCCGACCGCCTCGGGCAAGACCGCCTTTGCCATCGATTGCGCGGAACGTTTCGGCGGCGAGATCGTCAGCGTTGATTCGGCACTGGTCTATCGCGGGCTCGATATCGGCGCCGCGAAACCCGACGCCGCGTTGCGATTGCGCGTGCCGCATCACCTGCTGGATCTGCGCGAGCCGTGGCAGCGTTACTCGGCGGCGGAATTCGCCGTCGATGCGAAGCGCGCCATCGACGACATCGCCGCGCGCGGAAAATTGCCGATCCTCGCTGGTGGCACCAGCCTGTACTTCCACGCATTGCTGAACGGTCTGTCGTCGATGCCCGACGCCAATCCGGAATTGCGTGCGGAGATCACGGCGGAAGCGGCCGTCGTTGGATGGCCTGCATTGCACGGGGAACTGGCGCAGGTCGATCAGGCCGCCGCCGCAAGAATCCACGCCACCGATCCACAACGTATCCAGCGCGCGCTCGAGGTCTACCGCCTCACTGGCAAGCCGATCAGCGCATGGCAACGCGAACGACCGCAGGGACGCTTGCCGGTGCGCGTGCTCAAGCTCGCGCTGGCCCCGCGCGATCGCGCCGTGCTGCATGCGCGCATCGAGCAGCGCTTCGACGCGATGCTGTCCGCAGGTTTTCTCGATGAAATGCAGCGACTGCGGCAGCTTCCGCAGTTGCAGCAAATCGAAAGACCTCTGGACCTGCCCGCACTGCGCGCGGTCGGCTATCGGCAGGCGTGGGAGCATCTGGACGGCGTCACGTCGGCCAGCGAATTCCGCGACCGGTCGATCTTCGCCACGCGGCAACTGGCCAAGCGACAGCTGACCTGGCTACGCGGCGACATGGATGTGCGCTGGTTCGATCCGCACTACGACGGAACGCAAATGGATGCGGCATTGGCCCTGTTTCTGAACGGCACGGCGTTTGCAGACTGACGCGCGGAGGTTGCGCTAACATCGCCACGTCGCCGCCGCGGGGAGCGGGTCGGGCGATGCGGTCACGGGGCGGGACAACAATAAAAACAACGCTGGGGTAAGCAACATGTCCAAGGCTCAATCTTTGCAGGATCCCTTCCTGAACGCGTTGCGTCGCGAGCGCGTGCCGGTGTCGGTGTACCTGGTCAACGGCATCAAGTTGCAGGGCACGATTGAATCGTTCGACCAGTTCGTCGTGCTGTTACGCAACACCGTCAGCCAGATGGTCTACAAGCATGCGATCTCGACCGTGGTGCCGGCACGCAACGTGCGCGTGGGCCCGGGCGGCGGTTACGTGCAATCACCGGACGGTAATGGTGAAAGTGACGGCGACGAAGGCCACGACGAAGCCGAGTGACCTGCGCGCGCCGGACTTGCGTTCGCCCGCGTCCGGCACCATCTCACCGGTCATGACCTTGCCACGCAATCCGGAGTACCACGCCGTTGTTTGAGCGATCGAAAAAGGGCGAACACGCGCTGTTGATCCAGCCGCATGCGGGCGGTCCGCCGGATGAGGGTGCGCTGGAGGAATTCACCGATCTCGCCCGTTCGGCCGGCGCCACCATCGCCACGGTACTGACCGCGCGCATCGACCGTCCCAATCCCGCCACGCTGCTTGGCAGCGGCAAGGTCGAGGAAATCAAGGCCGCCGCCGATGCCAGCGGCGCCGACCTGATCCTGGTCAACCATCCGCTGACCCCGGTCCAGGAACGCAATCTTGAAAAAACGCTGGAACGCCGCGTCGTCGATCGCACCGGCCTGATCCTCGACATCTTCTCGCAGCGCGCGCGCAGTTCCGAAGGCAAGCTGCAAGTCGAACTGGCGCAGCTCAAGCACATGTCCACGCGCCTGATCCGCGGCTGGACCCATCTGGAGCGTCAGCGCGGTGGTTCGATCGGATTGCGTGGCCCGGGCGAGACGCAGCTTGAGACCGATCGCCGCTTGCTGCAGAAGCGACTCGATCAACTGCAGAAGCGCCTCGACAAGGTACAGGTGCAACACACGCAGATGCGACGTTCACGGGTGCGCAGCGAGCTGCCGCGCATCGCGCTGGTGGGGTACACCAACGCCGGCAAATCGACCCTGTTCAATGCGCTGACGGGCGCAAGTGCGTATGCGGCGGATCAATTGTTCGCCACGCTCGATCCCACGGTCAGGCGCGTCGAGTTGCCGGCCGGCAACGCGCTGCTCGCGGACACGGTCGGCTTCGTCCGCGATCTGCCGCACGAACTGGTGGCCGCATTCCGCTCGACGCTGTCGGAAGCGCGCGAGGCAGATCTGTTGCTGCATGTCATCGATGCGGCCGATCCGTTGCGCGAGGAGCGCATCGCGCAGGTCGATGCGGTGCTCAGCGAGATTGGCGCCGGAGATATTCCGCAGGTGCTGGTCTACAACAAGATCGACCGGGTCGCCATTCGTGGCGAGTCTGCCGAACCAGACAGTGAAGGTGAGCAGTCCACCATGCAGCCGCGCCACGACCAGCCAAACGAGGGCCGGCAACGCGTCTGGATTTCCGCTCGTGACGGGCAGGGCATCGAGTTGCTGCGCGAGGCGCTGGGACCTGTCGTCGGGTTGCGCCGCGTCACCGGCGAGTTGCGCCTGCCCACCGACGCCGCCCGTCTGCGCGCGCGCCTCCACGACCTGGATGCGATCCGCTCCGAGCAGCATGACGAGCACGGCTGGACACTGGTGGTCGATCTTGCCCAGACCGATGCCGAACGGCTTGCCGCGTCGAGTCTGGGCACCGCCTTGCGCGGGCTCTTGCACACGAATCAGGCCAACCCCACTCTGGTGGCCGTAACCAGTAAAATCGGGCTCAACCAGTAACCTCATTTCATGTGCCTGCCTGTTCCGGGTCGGCGCGTTCCCCCAGATTGGAGCAGGCATGGCCTGGAATATTCCCGGTAGCGGCGGGTCCGGCAAGGACGGTCGTCAACCTCGTAGAGCCGACAACAGCGGCGGCATCGGCGCGGTGCTGGACCAGTTGCGCGGCCTGTTCGGCGGGGGTGGTAACAACACCTGGCGCTGGGCCGGCATCGCGCTGGCGTTGTGGCTGGTGTTCAACTGCTTCGCGCTGGTGACCGAGCAGCAACGCGGCGTGGTGCTGCGCTTTGGGCAGTTCACGCGCACCCTGCAACCCGGTCCGCACCTGAAATTTCCGTGGCCGGTCGAGCGCGTGTACAAAGTCGCCGCGACCCAGATCAAGACCTTCAGCGAAAACGTGCCGGTGCTGACCCGCGACGAGAACATCGTCCAGGTCGAGATCAACGTGCAGTACCGCGTCAGCGATCCGCTGCTGTACCTGTTTGGCACCCGCGATGGCGACCAGATGCTGCAGCAGGCGGCGCTGAGCACAGTGCGCGAACAAGTGGGCCGCTCCAGCCTGGATACCGTGCTGGGTGCACGCAATGCACTGGCGGTGTCGGCACGCGTGCAGTTGCAGAAGTCGCTGGATGCCTACCGCACGGGATTGGCAGTCACCGAATTGAATCTTCCCAATGCGCGCCCGCCGGAGGAAGTGAAGCCGGCCTTCGACGACGTCAACAGCGCCCAGCAGGACAAGGATCGCGTGACCAGCGAAGCACAGGCGTATGCCGCCAAGATCGTGCCGGAAGCACGCGGCCGCGCGGCGCAGATCCGCACCGGCGCGGAGGGTTACAAGACGGCATCGGTGGCACGGGCAACGGGTGACGCGACGCGCTTCTCCTTGCTGCTCGGCCAATACCAGGCCGCGCCCGAAGTCACGCGCAAGCGCCTGTGGCTGGAGACGGTGCAGGAAGTGCTGGCCGAAAACCGCAAGGTGGTCGGCGGCGATGGCCGGCAGTTGATCTACGTGCCGATGACGGGGCAGGGCGGGGGCACCGCGGCTGCGATGTCGCCGGTGCCGGCCATCGAGGCGATCCTGCCGACCGACACAACAGACATCGGTGGATCGCGGCCACAACGCAGCGAACGTCCGACTGGCCGCCAAGAGGTGACACGATGAATTTCTCGGTGCGTATTGCAGCGGCGGTCGCCGTGCTGCTGGCGCTGCTTGGCTCGGTGTATGTGGTCAACGAAGGCCAGACCGCGATCGTGCTGAACCTCGGCAAGGTCGTGCGCTGGGATGTCGGGCCAGGCCTGCATTTCAAGGTGCCGCTGGTCGAGACCGCGCGCGTCTTCGATCGTCGCCTGCAGGTGCTCGACGCCGAGCCCGAACGCTACCTGACTTCCGAACGCAAGGACGTCAGCGTGGATTTCTTTGCGGTCGGACAGATCGAGGACGTGCGTGCCTTCTATCGCGCCACCGGCGGCGACGAGGAAATCGCCATCGCGCGGCTGGCGCCGATCATCAAGGATTCGCTGCGCAACGAAATCAATGCCCGCACGCTGAAGGAGGTCGTCTCTGGCGATCGTTCCGCGGTCATCGGCCGGCAGTTCGCCGGTATCAACAGCGGCGCCAAGACCATCGGCGTGCGCATCGTTGACCTGCGCATCAAGCAGATCGACCTGCCGACCGACAGTGAAGTGATCAAGGATGTGTACCGGCGCATGCGCGCACAACGCCAG
>JAYTAY010000392.1:0-2986 GCA_043737255.1 Luteimonas sp. | reverse complement strand
ACAACGGCCACAGTGTGCGTGGCAGCCGCGTATCGAGAGTAAAAACGCTGTCGGCGAAATCGCCCAGGATGCTCGAAAAATGCCGGACCAGACCCTTGACCGGCTGGCCGCAGGCATAGCAATGATCGCCCAGCAGTTCGGCGCCGCAATTTTCGCAGGCGCGCGGCGCTGGCGTGTCGTGTGGCGCGGGGCTGGGGTCGCCGACGGCGTCGTCGCTACCGTCGATGCTGTGTGTCGTGCCTGTCATGGGGATCCTTGGCGCACCCGGTAACATAGCGACTCAACACAACCCGGCGCCAGCGCATTCAATTCTTTTTTGCGCGGCCGCAGTCCCGACAGCAGTTGGCACCCTCCATGTCGCACCCCACGCATCCGCGCCCGCGCTTCGGCCAGGAGCTGCGCACCAGCGCCACGCTGGCCGCGCCGCTGGTGATCGGGCATCTGTCGACGGGGCTGATCGGGTTCGTCGACAGCGTCATCGCCGGCCACCACGGCACCGCGACGCTTGCGGCGGTGTCGGTCGGCACCGCGTTGTTCTGGTTGCCGATGATGGTGCCCATGGGCACGTTGATGTCATTGCCTGCATCGGTGTCGCAACTCGACGGCGCCGGCCGCCGCGACGAGATCGCGCCCCTGTTCCGGCAGGCCTTGTGGCTGTCGGCGGCGCTGGGCGTGCTGCTGTTCGCCTTCCTCAGCCTCAGCGTGCATGCCTTGCAACCGATGGGCATCGCCGCGGAAATCCGCCCCGGTGCGATCGCGTTTTTGCACGGCATCCGCTGGGGCGTGCCGGCGCTGACGCTGTATTTCTGCATGCGTTATCTCAGCGACGGCCTGCACTGGACGCTGCCGACCATGCTGCTGGGTTTCGGCGGACTGATGCTGCTGATTCCGCTGGGCTACGCGCTGACCTATGGGTTGACGCTGGGCAGCCTGCGCGTGCCGTCGCTGGGCGCAGGCGGGCTCGGCATTGCCTCGGCGATCATGATGTGGGTGCAGGCGCTGACATTCGCGGTGTACTTGTGGCGCGCAAAACGCTTCGCCGACCTGCATCTGTTCGCGCGTTTCGATCCGCCGCACTGGGTGCCGATCCGCGGCCTGCTCGCCACCGGATTGCCGATCGGCGTGACCGTGGCGATGGAGGGCAGCCTGTTCATCGCCACCGCGCTGTTGATCGGCCGTCTCGGCGGCGTGCCGGCGGCGGCGCATCAGATCGCGATCAATGTCGCCAGCCTGTGTTTCATGATCCCGATGGGCCTGGCCGAAGCGACCACGGTGCGCGTCGGGCATGCGATGGGACGCGGCGACCGCGACGGCATCCGCCGCGCCGCCTTCGCCGGCTACGCGATCATGCTGGCCACGCAGTTGCTGTCGGGATTGCTGCTGTTGTTCGGCAACGAGGAGCTGGCCGCGCTGTATACCCGCGATGCCGCGGTGGCGTCGCTGGCCGCCAGCCTGTTGCTGTATGCGGCCGCGTTCCAGTTTCCCGACGGCATCCAGGTGCTGTCGGCCGGCGCGCTGCGCGGGCTCAAGGACACACGCGTGCCGATGTTCCTGGCGGCGCTGGCCTATTGGGGCATCGGCATGCCGCTCGGCGCCGGACTGGGCCTGGGGCTGGGAATGGGGCCGCGGGGGATGTGGATCGGCCTGATCATCGGGCTGAGCGCCGCTGCGGTGCTGCTCGGGGCGCGCTTCTTGCGCGCATCCCGCACGGCCCCCATGTCGTAGCTGTGCGGCAATGACAAGGTTGGGCTACCCCAAAATTCTGTAGGAGCGCCCCATGGGCGCGATGAGGCTTTACGGGTAGAGCCGCATCGCGCCCATGGAGCGCTCCTACAATCAGGAGTCACAGGTTGCAGTGACCTTTGCCGCATGAAACCCGCCACTTTCGCGCTTACGCTGTCCACCATGCTTGATGGAGTTGTAACCCCATGAACGAAGTCCGCCGTCGCGGCCCGATCGCCCGTTTCTTCATCGGCATCTGGGATGCGATGAACTTCACCCGCCGGCTGTTCTTCAACCTGCTGTTCTTCTTCATCGTCATCCTGATCCTGCTGGCGATCGGCGCGGATGATCGCGCAAGGCCAATGCTGGATCGCACCACGCTGGTGCTGGCGCCGGAAGGCAAGCTGGTCGAGCAATACAGCAGCGATCCGGCCAGCCGCGCGCTGGCCAGGGCCTTCGGCGACCACGAAACGGAGGAGGTGCAGTTGCGGGACCTGCTGCGCGCGATCGATGCCGCGGCAAAAGACAAGCGCGTCGAACGCGTGCTGCTGCGCGTCGATGGCCTGCAGCCGACCGGTTACGCCTCGTTGCGCGAAGTGGCTGCCGCGCTCGCAAAGCTGCGCGCGTCCGGCAAGCAGATCGTCGCCTTCGCCAACGCGCTCGACCAGCATCAGTACCTGCTCGCCGCGCAAGCCAACGAGGTCTACCTCGATCCGATGGGCGGCATGGTGCTCGAAGGCCTCGACCGCTATCGCCAGTATTACCGCGAAGGCTTGCAGGACAAACTCGGCGTCGACGTGCACCTGTTCAAGGTCGGCGAATACAAATCCGCGGCTGAGCCCTATGTGCTCGACAGCGCATCGCCCGCAGCCAAGGAAGCCGACCTGTTCTGGATGAACGACGTGTGGCAGCGTTACCTCGCCGACATCGCCAAGGTGCGCAAGGTCACGCCGCAGCAACTGGCCGCCGGCATCGACACCATGCCCGAGGGCATTGCCGCCGCCGGCGGCGACCTCGCCCGCTACGCGCTACAGCAAAAACTGATCGATGGCATGAAGACGCAGGAGGAAGTCGAGGACCTGCTCGTGCAGCGCGGCATCGCCGATGAGGATGCCGAAGGCGGTTTCCGTCAGGTGGGCCTCGAGGGCTATCTCAAGCATGTCGATGGCGCCATCGCCGCGGCCGATCCGCGCCCGCAAGTCGCGGTGGTCGTGGCCGAAGGCGAGATCACCGGCGGTGAACAACCGCCGGGCACGGTCGGCGG
>JAYTAY010000391.1:0-2986 GCA_043737255.1 Luteimonas sp. | reverse complement strand
GTGTTCATGGTGTCACCGGGTCTCCAACTCAGGGCTCACCTTGACCATACAGCGCGGCTAGCCACTCTGCGGCCGCATTGCGACGTGGAGCGACTCGTTCGAATGCTAGTACGGCTTGATGCAGGCTTATGCCTGGGTTTCTAAATCCTGCAGCACAAGCGCGAATTCAGCTTCGATCTGCACCAGATCGCTGCGATCTGGCGGCGCGGCAGCGTGGTGCGCTCGTGGCTGCTGGATCTCACGGCGGCGGCTCTGGAGACGAATCCTGCGATGTACGGGATCTCGCCTTACGTCGACGATTCCGGCGAAGGACGCTGGACCGTGGCCGAGGCGATCGACCTCAATGTTCCCGCGCCGGTCATCACGTTGTCGTTGCTTGCGCGTCTGCGTTCGTGCGATGCGGACGCTTACTCCAACAAGCTGCTGGCGGCCATGCGCAACCAGTTCGACGGGCACGCGATCAAAAAGGAATGAGCGCTACGGACGAAAATGACAAAGCCGAATCCCGGCAGCATGCAATGGATCTGCATGATTCATCATGCAGTTGGTTTATTTAGCTTGCGATCAGTCCACCAGCGGGCTAGCAAGAACGTGAGTGGAGGCAGGAACGTCATCTGCAGTAGCGGCCACAGGCCCGCATCAAGCAGTGACACCACGGGCATGCGCTCTGTGTACGACCAGCGCCCGCTGGCCAGCGCTGCATGTTCCACCAGCACCGCATAAGCCAGCCCCAGAACAGCCGCCGTGGCGTAATTGTTCCAGCGACCGCGCATGCCCCAGCTCACGTCGCCAGCGGCCAGCGCCACCGCCGCGTAAATGCCCAGTAAGATTCCGACATCACCAAGCGCTGCCTTTGTGCAAAACCCGAGCGTGCTCGTCCAGGAATAGCCAGCGGTTTCGACGAAGGCGGGCATCTGCGCCATTTCCCAGATTTCATTCAAAACAAACCCTGCTACCGCTGTGGTCGCGAGAAATCGACCGAGCCGCCGCCAAGGCGACTTGGCGTGTGCGGCGTATGTCAAGTCTCCGGCGTCTGCAGCGTCGTTGGCTTTGAGAGTGCGCTGTGCGGTCTCGTCGCGATCAGCAGTCATTCTTATCCCTACTCTGGGGTGCTTGTTGGCTTGCGCAGGTTTAACGTCCATCAATTGAATGACGTTCATGGTGCGACCAGATTTGCTTAAGCGTCGTCGGGGCCCGCCTGCAGCGGTTCACTACTCGGCAAGCGCAGCATCGACGATGCCCTGCGCCTCCTGCAGGATCAACTGTAGGTGCGACTCGTCCCTGAAACTCTCCCCGTAGATCTTGTAGATGTCTTCGGTACCGGAGGGGCGTGCCGCGAACCAGCCATTGGCGGCGATCACCTTGATGCCGCCGATTGGCGCGTGGTTACCCGGCGCATGATCGAGCACGCTTTCGATTCTTTCGCCGGCCAGCTGGGTGCTCTGTACCTGACTCGGTGAAAGCTTGGCCAACCTGGACTTTTGTTCGGCAGTCGCCTGCGCTTCAACGCGATCGGCCACCGGCTCGCCCAATTCGCGGACCAGATCGCGATACAACTCACCGGGATCGCGGCCAGTGCGCGCAGTGATTTCGGCCGCGAGCAACGCCGGGGCGATCCCGTCCTTGTCGGTCGTCCACACTGTGCCATCTTTGCGCAGGAACGACGCACCTGCGCTTTCCTCGCCCCCGAAACCGAGTGAGCCGTCGAACAGGCCGTCAACGAACGATTTGAAGCCGACGGGTACCTCGTGGAGCTTGCGGTCCAGCCGCTTCGCTACGCGGTCAATGAGCGCGGTGCTGACCAGGGTTTTACCAACCGCGGCGTGCGCGCCCCACTGCGGCCGATGCTGAAACAAGTAGTCGATCAACACCGAGAGGTAGTGATTCGGCGGCAGCAAACCGGTGCTGCGGGTCACGATGCCGTGCCGGTCGTGGTCGGTGTCGCAGGCGAAGGCCACATCGAAACGCTCCCTCATTCCGATCAGTCGCTGCATCGCGTAGGAGGAAGAGGGATCCATGCGGATCTTGCCGTCCCAATCCAAGGTCATGAAGCCGAACGTCGGGTCGACTTCCGCGCTGACCACGGTGAGGTCGAGCCCGTAGCGCTGCGCGAGTGGCGCCCAGAAGTTCACGCCGGCGCCGCCCAGCGGATCGACACCCATGCGGATGCCGGAACCGCGAATCGCATCGAAGTCGATCACCTGGCCAAGATCGCTCACGTAGGCCTCAAGGAAGTCATGCACATGCGTGCTTGCAGCGCGACGCGCTTGCGCAAATGGCATGCGCCGCACCTGTTTGAGACCGTCGGCAAGGAGCGCATTGGCGCGCGTCTGGATCCAGCCGGTGATGTCGGTGTCTGCCGGGCCGCCGTTGGCCGGGTTGTACTTGAAGCCGCCGTCGTCGGGCGGGTTGTGCGAGGGAGTAATGACGATGCCGTCGGCTAGGCCCGAAGTGCGGCCGCGGTTGTAGTTCAGGATCGCGTGCGATATCGCGGGCGTCGGTGTGAACTCTCTCCCTTTGGCGATCATCGTTTCCACGCCATTGGCAGCCAACACCTCCAGCGCGCTCTCGAATGCCGGCTGCGACAGCGGCGGGGTGCAATGTAGGTCGATGCCAGGGAATGGGAGGCGGCAACTCAATGTACCGTCCCCGGTTGGGCTCCAGGATTACGATTGACGAAACCCCGATGGCCAGCGGTGGCGCCAGAGCATGAACAGGCGGAATGCGCCCCACCTCACTGTTCTAATTGCTTTGGCCGCAGTGCGCATTGCAAAGGGGCGATTCGCTGGATGGGTCCGGGTGGTGGCAGTCACCATCGACCACTGTGGGGACGTCGATCTCCGCCAATGCCATCGCTCCCATGGAGCATCCCGGATGCCACGCCAATAGCGCTTGCGACCACAGCATCGCCGTGATCGCAAGAATCGCAATGCGGATACCCAGGCGCCGGGGGCGGTATCGGTTCATCGGGATCAAGACTACGCCC
>JAYTAY010000390.1:0-2988 GCA_043737255.1 Luteimonas sp. | reverse complement strand
CGTCCGATTGCCGGGTTGATGGAGCCGACCCAGCCTACGATGCTCAATTTACGTTGCTGTTGCGCGAGCGCAACACCTTCAGCGCGCCGTAGATCGCCACCAGCACCACCATCGCGATCCCGATCGCCAGCCATTCCTTCGACGTCAACGTCGCCACGATCGCGATCATCGCCACGACCGCCAGCAACGGAATCGCCGGCCCCCCCGGCAACACGAACGGCTCGCCGCGCTCGCGCAGGTTGATGCGTTGCCCGCGCCATGCAGCGATGCTGACCAATACATACACCAGACAGATCGCGCCGCCGGAAATCAGCGCCAGCGCATCGAAGCTGCCGCCGAGCGCCAGCAGCAAACCCAGTCCCGCGTGCGTGGCCAGTGCCAGCAGCGGCACGCGATGCTTCGCGCTGACGTTTGCGTAGGCATGCGGCAGGAAACCATCGCGGCCGAGTGCGAACAGCAGGCGCGATGAACCCAGCAGGTTGCCGAGCAGGAAGCCCGTCATCGACACGATGGCGGTCAGCAGCAGCAACAGGCGGCCGGGCGACCACAGTGCACCGGCGGTGTCGGCGATCGGCACGCCACTGGTCGCGAGCTGCGCACCCAGCACGCCCTGGCCCACCACTTGCAGCGACAGGTACAGCACCACCACCAGCAGGATTGCGACCATGGTCGCGCGCGGCACGCTGCGCGACGGATCGCGGACTTCGCCTGATGGGACAAGTGCGGTTTCCATGCCCGAGTACGCGAACATGACCAGCACCATGCCCGCACCCAGCGCACTCAACGACGGCACATCGCCGATGGCAAAACTCACGTTGCCCCAGTCGACGAAAAACAGGCCTATGCCGGCGAGCAGGAACAACGGCGTCAGCTTCAGCGCAGCCAACGTCGTGATCGCGCGCGCGCCGAGCTTTACGCCGTAAGCGTTCAACGCGAACAACACCGCGTACACCACGGTCAGCAGCAGACCACGAGGCACCGGCTGCGCGAAGAACGGTTGCAGGTTGGCGACTTGTACCGACAGCGCCGCGGCGACGCCCGCGCTCGAGGTCACGTTACTGACCCACATCAGTGCGCCGGCAATAAACCCGGAAAACGGGCCGAACGTCGCGGTGAGATAAGTGTACGGACCGCCCGTCGCCGCGGCGCGGCTGCCGATGGCGGCGAAGCACAAGGCGATCGGGATGATGGCCAATGCACCTGCGACCAACGCCAACGGCGCAGCAGCGCCCATCTGCGCCGACAACGCCGAGGGCATGCGGAAGATGCCGCCGCCGACGATGATGTTCATCACCGCCGCGGTCAGTGCGAACGATCCGATCGCGCGGATCAGCGCCGCATCGCCTTGCAGCGGCGTGGAGGCGTTGCGTTGTGCCTCGTCGGTCATGCGGTCCCCGGTGCCTAGTGTGCGATCGGCGCAGCCTCGCATGGACGCGGCGCAAACGCGAGTGCGCCGGCTTTTCCATTTTTACTTCGTGAAAAGAAAGCAGACATCCCACGAACTTTATTTGTAGGGGCGCCCCATGGGCGCGATGAGGCGTTCCCGGTAACGTCCATCGCGCCCATGGGGCGCTCCTACAAATCCTGGCCTGCATCCGCGTCTTAGAATGCCGCCATGAACAACCCCCGCGATTCACTCCTCGGCCAGGACGTCGCCTATCCACAGACCTACAACCCAGCCGTGCTGTTCCCGATTGCACGAATGCTGGGGCGCAACGCCATCGGCATCGATGCCCCCCTGCCCTTCATCGGCCATGATCGCTGGCACGCCTACGAATTGAGCTGGCTCGATGCGCGCGGCAAGCCGCAGGTCGAGACGGCCACGATCGTGGTGCCGCTGGATTCACCCAACCTGATCGAATCGAAATCGCTGAAGTTGTACTTCAACTCGCTCAACGCGCATCGCTTCGACGATGCCGGCATCGCTGCGATGACGATTGCAACGGATTTGTCGCGGACTGCTGGCGCGCGCGTGGACGTGGTGTTCGGGTTGCCGGTGCTGTCCACGCATGGCGAGGACGCCATCTGCATCGATACGCTCGACATAGCCATCGACGACTATGGTCCGCCCAATGCGCAGCACCTCGTTGCCGATGTGCATGCGATGGTCGAGGAAAACCTGCACTCGCAGCTGTTGAAATCCAATTGCCCGGTCACCGGACAACCCGATTGGGCTTCAGTGCGCGTGCAATACCGGGGTCCGCAGATCGATCGTGCGGGTTTGTTGCGGTACCTGCTGTCGTTCCGCGAGCACGCCGAATTCCACGAGCAGTGCGTCGAACGCATCTTTGTCGACGTGCTGCGGCAGTGCCACGCGCAATCGCTTTCGGTGGAAGCGCGCTACACGCGGCGCGGCGGCCTGGATATCAATCCGTGGCGCGCGACGCCTGGATCGAAGACGCCACTAGCCGGACGCGACCTGCGCCAGTGACCGGCGTGCCCTGCTTGGCGGCACTGAATGACGGCAGCCAATTTCACGCCAATCACATGCTTCCTTAACAGGCGCCATGCAACCGTATCGCCACCCGACACCGCAGGGAGGAGCGCCCGCATGAGTCATGATAAAAAAACCGATTTTTCCAACGTCCAGGGTGGATTCAAATCCAGCGCGGACAGCAAGGAGAAGGCCGACTTCTCCAACGTCCGCGACGGATTCCGGACCACCGGCGTCGATACCACGCCGGCATCGGCCGATCGCACCTATACCGTCGAATCCGGTGACTCGTTGTCCAGGATCGCCAAGCAGCACTACGGCAAATCCGGCAAGTGGCGCGCGATCTACGAGGCCAATCGGGACCAGATCGATGATCCCGACATGATCCACCCCGGCCAGGTCTTGAAGATTCCGGCCATCGACCTCGACGGTGACGGCGACCTCGATTAAGTCCATGCATGTACGCGTGATCCACTGCGTCGCATCCGTTGCAAGGCAATCCGTTCGATCCAGTCCCTTTCGATCAATCCGCTTCAATCATCCACAGGAATTCA
>JAYTAY010000389.1:0-7068 GCA_043737255.1 Luteimonas sp. | reverse complement strand
GACCAGCCTATGCAAGCGGGTCTATCCGCAATGCCATCAACCTGCCGGCGCAGCCTCCCCACCATGCAGATAATCCAGCGTCACCTGCAGCATCGCGCGCAGGCCCAAGTCCAGGGCCGATTCGTCGAGGAAGAATTCAGGTGAGTGATTCGACGGTGCCTTGATCGGATCCAGTCCTTTCGGCGTTGCGCCGACGAAGAAGAACAACCCAGGGACTTCGCGTGCATAAAACGCGAAATCCTCAGCGCCCATGTTGAGGTCCTGCGCCATCACGTTATCGGCGCCGACGGTGCGCTGCAGGCTCGGCAGCATGCGCGCAGTGAGCGCCGGATCGTTGACCACGACCGGATTGCCCTTGTTGTCCGGCACCTGCGCGATGACCGTCGCACCGTGCGCAGCGGCGACGTGTTCAGCGACGTTTTTCAGGTCGGCATGCACCTGCGCGCGCATGCCATCGTCAAAGGTGCGGATGGTGCCGACCAGTTCGACCTGGTCGGGAATGATGTTGTAGCGGATGCCGCCCTTGATCGCGCCGAAGCTGACCACCACCGGCAATTTCGAGATGTTCTGGCGGCGGCTGACGATGCTCTGCGCGCTGCCGATCAGGTCGGCCGCGGCGACGATCGGGTCCACCCCGCCCCATGGCCGAGCGCCGTGCGTTTGCCGTCCCTTGACCACGATGTTGAAGCGGTCCGAGGCTGCCATCGTGGGGCCGCTGCGATAGCCGATGGTGCCGGCCTGCAGATTGCTAGTGACATGCAGGCCGAACACCGCCTGTGGCTTGAAGTCGCGGAAGACACCTTCGGTCAGCATCTGCTCGGCGCCGCCTTCCTCACCATCCGGCGGGCCTTCCTCGGCCGGCTGGAAGATGAAGAGCACCTCGCCTGGCAGGTCTTTCTTCATCGCTACTAGTGCTGCGGCTACGCCCATCAGCACGCTGGTGTGTGCATCGTGGCCGCAGGCGTGCATCACGCCGACCGGTTCGCCGCGGAAAGTGGACGTTGCCTTCGACGCGAATGGCAATGCATTGCGCTCGGTCACCGGCAGCGCGTCCATATCGGCGCGCAGCGCGATCCGCGGGCCCGGCTTGCCGCCCTTGAGTACCGCGGTCACGCCGGTGGTGGCGATACCGGTTTTCACTTCAAGGCCAAGCGCGCGCAGGTGGTCGGCGACCAGCTTGGCCGTACGGGTTTCTCGATTGCCGAGCTCCGGGTGCTGATGGATGTCGCGGCGCCAGGCGAGCACGTTCGCTTGCAGGGTCCGCGCCGCTGCGGCGACTTCCGCACGTTGCGCGTCCTGCCCATGAACGACAGGCGACAGCAGTGTGGCGAGCAGGGCAGGCAGGATCATCTGGCGCATGGATCGACTCCGTGAGTGGAGGCCAATGCTAACGGTAACGCCATGGAGCAGTGGTCGCGGAACATGACCTCCGGTGCTGTCTGAATAGGAGGCAGGCCGCGTCCACTTCGAGAGCCCTGTCAATGATCGCGAGCACATTCAGGTCAGAGCGGCGCGCAAGTCAGCATCCAGAACCGGCCCGATGGAGCACCGGTTGGTCGCTCAAGCAGTGGTTCGGGCAATGGTGGGTCGCCGCTGTGATGCAACTACCCGCGATGTTCCAACGCTAGGTATCCGGCCGACTGCATCTCGGTCAGGCGCGACGCAGTGCGCTCGAATGCACTGCGCAACCGATCGCCGCAATACAGGGCTGGTGGCGCGGCGGCCGCGGTGCAGATCAGGTTGACATGACGGTCATACAACTCGTCGACCAAGGTGACGAAACGACGGGTTGCATCGTCCTGCTGCGCGGCAAGCACGGGAATGTTGCCCACCAACACAGTGTGGAATTCCTGCGCGATCTCGATGTAGTCGGCGCTGCCGCGCGGGCCTTCGCAGAGCGCGGCGAAGTCGAACCAGGCCATGCCCTTGCAGCGCGCGCGCGTGGCGATCTTGCGACCTTCGAACTCGATGCTGCCGTCGCGGTGCGCATCGTCGCCGCCGAGTTCGTGCCAGCGCGATTGCAGCCATGTGTCCGATTCGCCATCCAGCGGCGCGCGATAGACCGGTGAACGCGTCAACGCGCGCAAACGGTAATCGGTGGGGCTGTCCAGATGCACGATGACGCAATGTTTTTCGATCGATGCGATCGCCGGCAGAAAACGCGCCCGCTGCAGACCGTCCTTGTACAACGCTGGCGGCGGCGTGTTGGAGCTGGTCACCAGCACGACCCCTTCGGCGAACAGTTTCTCGAGCAGCCGGCCAAGCAACATCGCATCGCCGATGTCGGAGACGAAGAATTCGTCCAGCACCAGCACCCGGAACTGCTTGCCCCATTGCCTGGCGATGGCGGCCAGTGGATCGCGTTCGCCGCTGTGCGCGCGGAGCTGCTGGTGGACTTCGCGCATGAAGCGATGGAAGTGGGTGCGGCGTTTTGGCTCGATCGGCAGGCCGTCGAAGAACAGGTCGATCAGGAAGGTCTTGCCGCGGCCCACGCCGCCCCACAGATACAGACCTTGCGTGACGGCCTGATCGCCATCGCCGAACAGCGCACCAAGCAAGCCTTTGCGCGGCGCCGATTGTGCCAGTGCCGCATGGATGAGATCGAGTGCTTGCAACGCCGCGTGCTGCGCGGGATCGTCCTGCCAGTCGCCGCGTGCAACGCCGGCGGCGTACTCACCGGACGGCTGCGCCGTTGCCCCCGCCTCAGCCATTCGCAACGGGCAGATACTGGCGCACGCCGTTCTTGATCGCGCCGCGCAGGTCCATCAACTTGCGATGGAAGAAATGGCTGGTATCGGGCATCTTCACCAGCTCTGCCTGTGCCTTGATCCGCTCCAGCCACGCATGGACTGCCTGCGGATCGACGATCTCGTCGGTCTCACCCTGGATCACCAGCCACGGCATCGTCGGCGTTTCAATGCTTGCCAGGTCCCAGCGCTCCGCCGGCGGCGCGATCGATACCAGCACGCTCGGTTGCAGTTCGCCCGCAGCATGCACCGATACCGCCGCGCCGAAACTGAAACCGGCCAGCCACAGTTGATCGTTCTGACGTTGCGCGCGCACCCACGCCGCCACTGCGCGCAAGTCGTCGAGCTCGCCCTTGCCATCGTCGAACGTGCCCGCCGACTGGCCGACGCCGCGGAAATTGAAACGCAGCGTGGTTGCGCCGAGTTCGCGCAACGCGCGCGCGACCATCGTCACCACCTTGTTGTGCATGCTGCCGCCCTCGGTCGGCAGCGGGTGGCAGACGATGGCCACCACCGGTTGCGCGAGCACGTCGGCTGCGGGCGGTTCGACGATCAGTTCGAGCGGACCGGCGGGGCCGTCGAGCAGCAGGGCTGTCGATGCGTCGGGGAAAGCGGGGTTCGGCATGGGGCGGATCATAAGCGCAGGGGTGTCAATCAATTCATGCCACTTCGCAGGGTGTGGTGAACGCAGTGAACCGCATCGTTTGCAATGGATGCGGTTTGCCTCCGTCTCACCACATCCTGCGAAGTGGCTTGATCCTCAACTGTTGGCTCCAACCCATGGATGACGGACCCCACACACGACAACGCCGCACAAAGGCGGCGTCAAATATGGAATACGCAAACGCTCACTTTATGTTGCCGAGCATCCAGTCCACCGTCGCAATCACCTGCGCATCGGTCAGCGCCGGGTTGCCACCCTTGGCCGGCATCACGCCCGCGGTGCCGTTGTAGCCTTCGATGGCGTGTTGGTGCAGCAGGTCGGCGCCCTTGCTTATGCGCGCACCCATGCCGGCGGCATTCAACTGCGGCGCACCACCCGCGCCGGAGGTGTGGCAGCCCGCGCACAGGTTGTTATAGATCACCCCGCCATCCAAAGTGCCGCCATAGGCGACCTGCGATGCGGCCGTTGTCGCTGCCGCGGCCACGGCGGCCGCTTGCGAGGCCGCACCGGTTGCGCCGGCATAGACCGCGCCGACCGGGGCGATGCGCGCCTCCAGGCGTCTGGCCGCTGCGGGATCGACCTCTGCAGGCAAGGTGCCATGCAGATAGCTGGCGAACACGATGAGGCCCACCGTGACCGCAGCCAGGAAGCCGATCACCAGTGAGAATTTCTTCAGAAAATCGAGATCGTAATTGCGCACGTTTTACCCTTTGCGGCCGCGATCGAGGCCGTGCAATGCGGCAAGTATAAAGGCCCTGTCGCAGGCGGCGAAGCATCGCAGCGGCCTTCACACCGCTTCCGTGCTTGCGTGACCCCGGTGGCATCCCTATAACAAGACTCCACGTGCCGGTTCACGCAACACAAGCACGCGATACTGCCGACCAGCATTCGCGCCCTCCGTCCCCGTCGAATCCCGCGGCCACGCACCGCCTCGCCAACCCAGGAACCTCCATGTCCCGCTGGACCACGCAAGAACTCAGCAACAGCCTCTCGGCCGCCTTCGGCGCCGACAACGTCGAGGAAATCCCGACCGCCGATGGCGCGATCCAGATCACGCTGCCCGACCTCGGCGATCTGGGCATCACCATCGCCCTGACCGACCGCCAATTGTTCGTGTCGACGCCGCTGGTCCAAGCCGAACAGGTCCGCGACCGCGCCGAGTTCAACGAGGCCTGCATGCGCCTGAACCCGATCAACCCGCTGTCCAACCTCGGCCTGACCACCATCAACCAGCGCGACACCTACATCGTGTTCGGCGAACTCGCCCCCGACGCGACGGCCGAGCAGCTGGAGCTGGAAATCCGCACCTTGGCCGACAACGCGATCGACGCCATCGAAACCCTCAAGCCCTACCTGGTGACCACATGAGCCTGCTGACCAAGATTTTCACCCTGCTGCGCGGCGGCGCCACCGAAGCCGGGCAGTCCGTGGTCGATGCCAATGCACTGCGCATCCTCGACCAGGAAATCCGCGACGCCGGCAATGAACTCACCCGCTCCAAGGAAGAACTGACCAAGGTCATGGCGCAGCGCCAGCTGCTGGCCGGCAAGAACAACGACCGCGGCACCAAGAAGCTCGAGTACGAGGGCTACATCGCAGGTGCGCTGCGCAAGGGTGACGAAACCCTGGCGCGCGATGTGGCCGAGCGACTGGCCAACGTCGAGAACGACCTGCGCGCCGACACGCAGACGCTCACCCAGTACGACCACAGCATCGGCGCGCTCAAGGGCGCCATCACCCAGACCGAGCGCAAGCTGGCGCGGGTCAAGCAGCAGATCGACACGGTCAAGGCCACCGAGGCGGTGCAGCGCGCGCAGGGCGCAGTCGCCTCGCGCCACTCCGGCGCCAACGGCAAGGTCGGCACCGCGCTGGATTCGCTCGAACGCATCCAGGCGCGCCAGCTCGAACGCGGCGCGCGCATGCAGGCCGCCGCGCAACTGGAATCGGAAAGCGGCGACGGGGATCTGGACGCGCGCCTGGCCAACGCCGGCTTGCTGCCGCAGTCGGCCAGCGTCGACAACATCCTCGATCGGTTCCGCGACAAGCCGGTGCAGCAGCTCGCGCACGAGCCGGTGCAGGTGCTGAAGGCGTTGCCGTCCAGCGTGCCGGATGACGAGCGCGAAGCGCGTCGCTGATCACGCAACGTAGCCATTAGCGCCGAACCTCCAGGTCGTCATCCCCGCAAAGGCGGGGACCCAGCGACTCTGCTTTCGAGGGCCTGAAGGCACTGGGATGACCAGCTTCGCGGTTGGAAATCCCTTCCGCCTTCGCGGCGATGACAAACACAGAGACAGTTCTTCCATGACCACGCTTTTGGTCAACGACGCAGGCTGAGCATGGGCTGGTTCGAGCGCCTGAAAGGCAAGTCCGATGCATCCGCACCTGCGGGCGCACTTGCGCACGCGTTGCCATTGGGCTTTCGCATCAACGGCCGTGTCGCGCTCGATACATTGTTCAGCCGCGCCCATCCCGACGCGCTGACCGCGACGCTGCCCGAAGGCCACCAGGGGATCCCGTGCTATGGCCACATCGATCTCGGCGGCGGCCACGCGCTGCATCGCTTCTACCTCGACGACGATGCCTACGTGCAGGTCAGCACCAACAACGACGCGGTCGAAGGCATCAAGGCATTCGTGTTTGTGGAAACCGTCAATCCGTCCACGCAGGTCGAGTTCCAGCGCTTCATCACCGGCCACGAGCATCTTGGCGCGGCCAGTATCGATTACGCCGGCAAGCACTGGCATCGCGATTTCTCCGGCGACGCTGAGGCGCGCGTGCCGGCCGTCGCGTACGACGAAGTGCTGTACCGCCACGATCCGCCGCGCAAGGACGACGACCTGACGCATTACGCGATGCTGTACCGCCGCGAGTTGCCGGGACTGGATCGCGACGAATTCCTGCTGGTCACCGGCGAGGATTACGGGCCAAACGAGTTCTGCGTGACCTATGCGGTCGGGCTGGATTTGACCAGTGCTGATCTCGATATCACATAGCCAGGTGGCAGTGAGACTTCACCTCAGGCCAGCGTTAGAAGCTGATCTCGCATTCTGCGAGTCTCTCTACCGTTTGAACATGGCCTCGTACCTTTCGGCGAGAGGCATCGCCTGGGATCCAGACCGCTATCACGCCAGCTGGGCGGAGTTCGAGAACTTTGTCATCTTAGTTGATGACCAACCCGCTGGTTTGCTGCGGCTACTGGTGGTCGACGGAGCAATTGAGATACGTGACCTTCAGGTGGTGCGAAAGCATCAAGGCCTTGGAGCAGGCTCGTGGGCTATTGCCCAAGCCAAGTCCAAAGCAGTCAGTCGCGGGATTGGAGAGCTGCGGTTACGGGTTTTCGCAGACAACCCAGCCAAACTCCTATACACGCGGCTGGCGTTCAAGATAGATACGATTGACGATGATGTGGTTCACATGTCGCACGCGTTGCCATCTAACGATTCATTCAAGCAGCAGCTGCTTGGCGGGTCGGCTTGATTCAGGTGTCATGCCGCAATGAGAATCCCCATTACGCCAAACAAACGACTCGTACCCGGTGCTGCACTCAGCGCGTTCGCTGCGCTGATCCATCTCGGCTGCATCTATTTCGGTGCGCCGTGGTACCGCTTTCTCGGTGCGGGCGAGGAAATGGCAAGGCTGGCGGAGGCCGGTAGCTGG
>JAYTAY010000388.1:0-3021 GCA_043737255.1 Luteimonas sp. | reverse complement strand
GGCCGCTGTCGTCGGTCCTGGCCTTGTTCTCGTCGCCCAGCGTGGCCGTGTAGCGATAGCTGGCGTGGCTGGCGGCAATCGCGGCCTGGCGGATCCTCCACGCGGCGTCGCGATCCTTGACCTCGACCTCGCTCAGCGTGAACAGCGCCTTGGCGGCGGGGCCGCCTTTCAGGGCGCGCACGGCATCGCCGACAGCCTTGAGGTATTGCGGCACGCCGAATTTGGCCGGCTCGCCCAAGCCGATCACCAGCACGCGCGGCGCGGCCACGCCGGGCAGGTCGTGCAGCATCGCGGTCTTGCCGGTCTTGCCGCTGATATCGCCACGTTCCACAAGCGCGGTGAGCTTGCCCCCGCTGGCGCTGTCGAGCGCCTGCGCGGCTGCCGTCAGGGTCTTGTCGGCGAATGCGCCTACCACGATGCAATCGGTGTGCACTTGCGCCGGGGCGTCGCGATTCAGTTCAAATTCGAGGGTCATCAACCAGATTCCAAGGGGAGAGTCCGTACAATCGGGCGGCTGTCGACGCAGTGCCTGCGTGTCGATGGGCTGCCGAACGAACGTTCAAGTCTAAATCAAGCGCCCCTGATGCCGAAGCTGGACAGTTACCTATTCCGTGAATTTGCCCAGTCGGTCTTCGCCGCGCTGATCATTCTGTTGATCGTGAGTATTGGTGGCGCGTTCACCGATGTCCTCAGCAACATCGCCCGTGGCCGCGTGCCCGCGGGGATGATGTTGTCGCAGCTGGGCCTGGTGGTGATCAACTGGTTGCCAATCATCCTGCCGCTGGCGTTGATGCTGGGTCTGCTGCTGGCGATCGGCCGGCTGTACCGCGATTCGGAAATGCCGGTGCTGGCCGCCGTGGGCATGGGCCCGCGACGCCTGTTGCGACCGCTGATGCTGGTGGCGCTGCCGATCATCGCCGTGATCGCGTTGTGCTCGCTGTGGCTGGGGCCGTGGGCCGAGCGTTATTCGCATGAACTGGTTCAAGAGGCCAACCGCAACCTGCTGGTGGCCGGGCTCGAGCCGGGCCGGTTCACCGAGCTTCCTGGTGGCGGTGGCGTGGTCTACATCGGCTCGATGGCCAACGATGGCACCCGCTTCAGCCGGATTTTCGTTTATCGCCAAAAAGGCGACCGTCTCGACGTCACCACCGCCAACCATGGCAGCCTGACGCTGGATGGTGCGCGTGAACGCTACCTGCATCTTGAGGATGGTTTCGAGGTCGAGGGTCCGCTGCAGGGTGGACGCGACTATCGGCTGATGCGCTACGCCAGCAACGACCTGCGCATGCCCGATCGCGAGCAAGACCGGCGTGACAACGATCCGGAGTTGATGACGACGACGGCGTTGTTCGGTGATCCGCGCCGCGAGGCCAATGCGCAGATCCATTGGCGCATCGCCCCGCCGCTGATCGCCCTGGCGCTGGTGCTGATGGCGGTGCCGCTGGCGCGCAGCCCGCCGCGGCAGGCGCGGCATGGCCGGATCGCGCTCGGTTTCCTCGGCTACATGGTGTGCGTGAATCTGATGATGCTCGGCACCCAATGGCTGGCCGATGGCAAGTTGCCGGCGGCGCTGGGATTGTGGTGGCTGGTGCTGCCGGCGCTGGCGCTGGGCCTGTGGATGTACCTGCGCGATGGCCGCATCAGCCGGCGACGCAAAGTACCCATGAAGGCTGGCGCGTGAAACCGTTCCCGAAGCTCCACGACCTGTACATCGGCAAGGTGGTGCTGGGTGCTGTGTTGCTGACCTGGATGGTGCTGCTCGGGCTGGATGTCGTGATCGGCGGTCTGATCCCGCAGATCAGCGACATCGGCGAAGGTGATTACGACTTCACCACGGCGCTGGTCCACGTCCTCTACACCGCACCGCGTCGCGCGTACACGCTGTTTCCGACGGCAGCGATCATCGGTTCGATGATGGGACTGGGCCAGCTCGCCGCCAGTACCGAATTGACCGCGCTGCGCGCGATCGGGTTATCGCGTCGACGCTTGAGCCTTGCCGTCGCTGTCGCGCTGAGCTTGTTGACGGCCGTGATGGTGCTCAATGGCGAAACCCTCGCGCCGTGGGCGCAGCGTCGCGCCGATGCGATCAAGGCCGGCGCCAAGTCCAAGGATTTGATCGTCGCGCAATATTCGGGCTTGTGGGCGCGCGAGGGCGATACCTTCCTCAACGCACAGACCGGGCAGGAACGCACCGATGGCGAGGATCGCTGGCTGGAGTTGCGCGACTTGCGCCTGTACGAGTTCGACAAGGCGGGTCGCCTGGTCTCGCTGGCGCGCGCCGACACGGCGGAACATCGGCCCGGTGGCTGGTTGTTGCGCAATGTCGAACGCACGCGCTTCCAGACGAAGGCCATCACCCAGACCAGGGTCGCCGAGGAAAAATGGGCGTCGCAACTTGACGACACGGCGCTCGCCGCCAGCGTCGCGCGGCCTCGTTACCTGAGCTCCGCGTCACTGCGCAGCAGCATCCAGTACCACAAGCGCAATGGCCTCGACGCCAGTGAGTTCGAGGAGCACTACTGGGCGCGCTGGTTTTATCCGTTGAGCGTGCTGGCGTTGTGTCTGGCCGCGATTCCATTCGCGTTCGGCACCTTGCGCAGCGGCGGGCTGGGTAAACGCCTGTTCCTGGGCATCGTGTTCTCGCTTGGTTTCTGGATGTTGCAGGAGCAATTCGTCAAGTTGGCTGGTGTCTACAAATTCGATTACCGGATTGCCTACCTGGTGCCCCCGATGGTGATGCTGGGAATTTCAGCGTGGTTGTTCCGGCAACGATCAGGCTGACTTTGTCCCATTGGGACTTCCTTTGGTCGTAGGAGCGCACCTGGGCGCGATGGCGTTACCGGGAAAGCCCATCTCGCCCAGGTGCGCTTCTAGAAACGCGCTACATGTTCCCGGATCAATCGCGTCCCGCTCAGCCGGTCATGCCACGTCAATCCATCGCGATCAAACCACGCCCACCAGAACCCCAGGCCGCCGAGCAGCAGCGACAGCGTGCCGATGACGTAACGCTTCGACAGCGCC
>JAYTAY010000387.1:0-3026 GCA_043737255.1 Luteimonas sp. | reverse complement strand
TCAAATAACTCACACACACTGTCACAGGGCCGTGTGCGTCTACCTTCCGCCTGCACAGAATGCCGCGTAATCGATATACCCAGGAAACGGCTTGCCCGGCGCGCACACGGCACAGTCGTGATCCGGCGACAGTCGCGTCTCACGGAAACGCATCGCCAACGCATCAAAATGCAGCAGGCGTCCGCACAGTGGTTCGCCGATGCCCAGTAAAAGCTTGATGGTTTCGGTCGCCTGCAACAGGCCAATCACGCCGGGCAGCACGCCGAGCACGCCGGCTTCGGCGCAATTGGGCGCGGCTTCTGGTGGTGGCGGTTCCGGGAACAGGCAGCGATAGCACGGCGCTACGCCGCGCTTGCGGCCAGCATCGAACACGCTCACCTGCCCTTCGAACCGATGCACCGCGCCGTAAACCAGCGGCTTGGCGAGGTTCACGCAGGCATCGTTGAGCAGGTACCGCGCCGCAAAGTTGTCGGCGCCATCGATGACCACGTCGACATCATCAAGCAGCCGTTCGACGTTTTCTGACGTGACCCGCTCTGCAACCGCCTCGATCGTCGTGCGCGGATTCAGTGCCGACAACGTGGTCGCAGCGGATTCGACTTTGGGCATGCCGATATCCGCATCGGTATGCAGGATCTGGCGTTGCAGGTTGCTGCGATCGACGATGTCGTCGTCGGCGATGCGCAGCGTGCCGACGCCTGCCGCAGCGAGATAGAACGCGGCGGGCGAGCCCAGACCGCCGGCGCCGATCAGCAACACGCGTGACGCTTCCAGACGTCGCTGGCCGATGACGCCAACTTCCGGAAGCAGAAGGTGACGCGAATAGCGTTCGTGGAAATCGTGGTCGATCTCCACATCCAGCTTGGTGATCGGCAGCCCTTCCGCAATCCAGCGGCTGGTGCCGCCATTCACCGAAACGACGTTCTTGTAGCCAGTACGCTGCAGCTGTTCCGCCGCAAGCATCGACCGTCCGCCGGCCTGGCAGATCAGCACAAGCTCCGCGTCGGGATCGCGCGCGTGGATCGCCGGGTGCGCTTCGAGCACGGCCTTGGTGACGCCGAGCGCACCTTCCGCCATGCCCAGCGCGCGCTCGTGCTCTTCGCGCACGTCGATCAGCACGACGCCCCGGGCTTGCCGTTGGAAGGCCTCGCGCGGGCTGATTTCACGGGTGCTCATGTCGGTAGTATCCGCTTGGCCGGCTAGTAGGGCAGCACTTCGACGACGCCACCCGCCGCGTACTCGCGGACACCTTCGCGAAATACGATCAGGGCATCACTATCGGCTGCAGCGCGCATCCGGTGCGAACCGTCGGCGGGATTGGGGTGCACCGACAGCGTGCCATCCGCCTGCCAATCGAGTCGGCCACGCAGGAATTCGCGGCGTTCGTGTGTTTTCCGCCACGGCGTTGCGAGTTTTGCGCAACGCACAGGACGCGGCTCCACCCTGCCCTGCATCCCATCGAGCAAGGCGCGGCCGAGGGTGAGATACGTGGCGAACACGGAAACGGGATTGCCGGGCAGTCCGAGGAATTGCGCGCGATCGAGTTGTCCGAACAGCAACGGCATCCCGGGTTTCATCATCACTTTCCAGAAATGCACGCGGCCGTCGCGGATCAGCAACTCCGGAATATGGTCCTTCTCGCCCGCCGACACCGCGCCGCAGGTGATGACGACATCGAATGCACCCGCCGCGTCACGCAGCATCGATGCAACGCGCGCCGGATCATCGGGCAAGGTTGGCCACGCGGTGGGCTCCAGTCCATCCGCGCGCAGCATGCCCATCAGCAATTCGCGATTGGAGTTGTAGATTTCGCCGGGCTGCAACGGCATCCCGGGTTCCACCAGTTCGTCGCCAGTGGTAAATACTGCGATCGTGGGCCGTTGCGAGACGTCGAGCGAAGCGACACCGAGCGATGCAGCCATCGCAATGCGTGCGGGCGTCAGCACGGTGCCGACTTTGAGAATCTCATCGCCGATCCGAACATCTTCACCTGCGCGACGAATGTGGTTACCGAGCGGAATTCCGCCAGGAACGGACACACGATCACCTTCGAGTCGAACCCGTTCCTTCATGACGACGGTGTCCGCGAAAGTCGGTATTGGTGCGCCAGTGGTGACGCGAATGCACTCGCCTTGACCACATTCAAGACCGAGCGCGCGTCCAGCGAATTGCTCGCCGACGAGTCGCAACGCCATCTCGCCCGCGCCAATGTCTGCGTGACGGAATGCAAAGCCGTCCATCGCACTGTTGTCGAAAGGTGGTAGCGGCATCGACGAGATCACGTCCTGAGTCAAGATGCGCCCATGCGCGCGTGCAAGCGCAAGGTTTTCGATTGGCCGACAATTTGCTGCCGCGACCGCTTTGACGATGGCCAGTGCTTCGTTGAACAGTAATCGGTTTGGAAAGTCAGTCATGGGGCTTGATGAAGACCTGTTTTTGCTCGTCATTCCAGCGAAAGTGTCTCTGCCCGTCATCCCAGCGAACGCTGGGACCCATTTTGACTTTGACTTCAACTTTCAACGCTAAATCAAGATCAAGATGGATCCCAGCATTCGCTGGGATGACGGTGAGATTGATCAGACTCTGCCTAGCGTAACGCCCGCCGCAACGAGATCGTCTGGCGTGTTGAGATTGCCGAAACCGAAACCCGAGAATCGCGTCGGCAGCATATCCAGTCGTTCCTGAAGTTCATGCACAGCGAACGCCTTGGCTGCCAACGCGGATGAGACGGCCCCTTGCGTTTTCGCGACTGGCCATAACGCGATCAAGGGTTGTGGGCCATCATCGTCCTCTACGAATGCGCCCTGCCCGCTTGCAGCGAGTCGTTCAAGGAGATCAGGCGGAACTGTGACGACATCGACGGGAAGCGTCAGCAACCAATCTGTCCGGCATGTCGCAACCAGCGCATCGATTCCAGCGAGCGGACCTGCATCGGTGATGCGGTCGGTTATCACCTGCAAACCGTGTTCCGCGTAACGTGGCAAGTTGCGGTTGGCGCTGACGAGTGTCGCGGTCACCTTGGAGGC
>JAYTAY010000386.1:0-3028 GCA_043737255.1 Luteimonas sp. | reverse complement strand
GGAGCCGGTAGACGAGTTCATCCAGCGCGGCACCGAAGCGCGCGTCGACATCGCACGTCGTCGTTTGCTGCAAGGCGCCGCAGCCAGCGTCGTCCTCAGCGGTTGCGGCACGATTCCCAACGCAGCCACGCAACGCGGCGACGAAGTCGTCATCGTGGGCGCCGGCATCGCCGGGCTCACCGCGGCCTGGCGCCTGCGACAGGCAGGCGTGCGGGTGCGCGTGTTCGAGGCGCAGAACCGCGTCGGCGGGCGCATGTTCAGCCTGCGCGATTATTTTCCGGACGGGCAGGTCATCGAACTCGGCGGCGAGTTGATCGACAGCAACCACGTCCGCATCCGCGCGATGGCGGCCGAGATGGGCCTGCAGCTCGACGACCTGCTCGACGGCGATGCTGCTGCCGACACGTGGTTTTTCGACGGCCGCCGCATCGGCGAGCACGAGATCGTCGTCGCATTCGTCCCCGTCGCCGCGGCCATCGAGCGCGACCTCGCCAGCCTCGGCGATGGCGACATCACCTACCGCGATGCGCAGAACGCCACCGCGCTGGATGCCATCTCCATCGCACAATGGCTGGACCGCAACGGCGTGTCCGGCTGGTTGCGCAAGCTCATCGACGTGGCCTACACCACCGAGATGGGGCTGGAGATCGACCAGCAGTCCGCTCTCAACTTCCTGACCTTCATCGGCACCGGGGATCCGGAAACCTTCAAGCCCTTCGGCGAAAGCGACGAGCGCTTCCACGTGCGCGGCGGCAACGACCTCATCGTGCAACGCCTTGGGGGCAAGGTGGCCGATGCCATCGAAACGGGCAGCGCGCTGGAAGCCATCCGGGGCGACGCCGATGGCTATGCGTTGACGTTCCGGCAGGGCAATGCATCGCGCGAAGTGCGCGCGCGCCACGTGGTGCTGGCGTTGCCGTTCACGCTGCTGCGCAAGGTGCGCATGGACGTCGCCTTGCCGCCGGCCAAGCGACGCGCCATCGAGACCTTGGCCTACGGCACCAATGCCAAGCTCATGATCGGCTACGACCGCCGCGTCTGGCGCGCGCAGCAGGCGAACGGTGCAGCGATGAGCGACCTGCCGTTCCAGACCACCTGGGACACCACCCGCAAGCAGCCTGGCAACGGTGGCGTCCTGACCAACTTCACCGGCGGCCGGCAAGGCATCGAACTGGGGCAGGGCACGGCGAAAGCACAGGCCGATGCGGCGACCGCATCCATCGACAAGGTCTTCCCCGGCGTGGCCGCGGCGCGCGCCGGTGCGCGCGAGGTGCGGTTCCACTGGCCGTCGCATCCGTGGTCGCTGGGCAGCTACGCATGCCTGCGTCCGGGCGACTGGACCGGCCTGCGCGGTGCGATGGGCGAGTCCGTCGGCGGCCTGCATTTCGCCGGCGAACATTGCGCGCTGGACACACAGGGCTTCATGGAAGGTGGTTGCGAGTCGGGCGAAACCGCGGCACAGGCTGTGTTGACGCGGCTGGGCGTGGGCCTGCGCGAGGCCGCGTGAGCCGCACACCGAGTCTGCTTGCTGAACCGGTCAGTGTCGTTTTGCAGTGCAGCGTGCAATCGAGATAACGAATCCTTGACGATCTGGCCGCATCCCGACGTGGGGGAGGGAGCAAGCCCGTCAGCGGTCCGCCGTTGCGGGCTTTTTTTTGCCCGTCATTCATCGGGCGGGCACGGGTTCCCGTAGGTGGCAAGCAGCGTCGCGATGACACAATCCCGCGATGAATGATCGTGATAGCACCGCCCTCGATGTCTTCGCCGACCGCGCCCTCACGCAACTGCGTGCCGCCGCACCCGGCCTCGCCTGGACGGACGGGTTATCGCAACGCTGCCGCGCGATCGCGATCGCCAGCGACTTCGCCATCTCGGTGCTGGCACGACAACCCGACCTGCTGGCGCGTCTGGCCGGTGATGACGGCGAATCACTCGCACCTGCGCCGCAGCTCAATGCCGAAAACCGCACCGACTGGCCGATGTTGTTGCGGCGCTATCGCGTGGCCGAATCGACGCGGCTGATCTGGCGCGATGTGCTCGGCCTCGACGACGTCGACGCGACGCTGACCGGCAGCACGCATCTGGCCGAGACCTGCCTGCAGCTCGCGCTGGCCGCACTGGAAGCGGAGTTCGCGCAACGCTACGGCGTGGTCCGCGGAACCGACGGTTCGAAGCAGCGACTGGTCGTGTTCGGCCTCGGAAAACTTGGCGGCGGCGAGCTGAATTTTTCGTCGGATGTCGATCTTGTCTACGCCTATCCGCAGGACGGCGACAGCGATGGTGCGCGTTCTCTCACGGCCGAGGATTACTTCGCACGACTCGGCCAGCAACTTGCCAAGTTGCTGGATGAAATCACCGCCGACGGTTTCAGTCATCGGGTCGACCTGCGCCTGCGGCCGTTCGGCAATGCCGGGCGCATCGCGCTGTCGTTCGCGGCGATGGAGCAATACTTCCAGCGTGAGGGTCGCGACTGGGAGCGTTACGCGTGGCAGAAGGCGCGCCCGGTCGCCGGCGATCTGGATGCGGGCGAACACTTCCTGCAGACGTTGCGGCCGTTCGTTTATCGCCGCTACCTCGATTACGGCGCGCTGCAAGGCCTGCGCGAAATGAAAGCCGTAATCGCGGCGGAGGTCGCGCGCAAGGATCTGGCCGACGACATCAAGCGCGGCCCGGGCGGCATCCGCGAGATCGAATTCCTGGCTCAGGCGTTGCAGCTGATCCGCGGCGGCCGCGAGCCGGCGTTGCAGCAACGACGTTTGCTGCCGGCGATCCGCGCATTAGTCGATGCGCGGCAGATCGCAGGTGACACGGCCGAGGCGCTGATCGAGTCTTACCGCTTCCTGCGGCAGCTGGAAAACCGTCTGCAGATGCTGCGCGATGCGCAAACCCACGCGTTGCCGGAGAACGCGCTTGATCGCCTGCGGATTTTTTCGGCGCTTGATCATGTCGATTGGGCAGCGTTGCAAAGCGAACTCGACAGGCATCGCGCCCGCGTTGCCGCCGAGTTCGGCGAACTGCTCGCAGCCCG
>JAYTAY010000385.1:0-3031 GCA_043737255.1 Luteimonas sp. | reverse complement strand
CCGGCTTCGCGGTTGTAAACGCACTTCAGATTGCGCTGGAACGACAAGCCAAAAAACAGATTTCCTCGGCCAACGGAGACACTACATGCACGGCGGCGGACTCGAACTCGCATTGGTGTTTCTGCTGGCAGCGGTGATCGCGGTGCCGCTGTTCAAGCGCTTCGGGCTGGGCGCGGTGCTCGGCTACCTGACGGCCGGCGCGGTGCTAGGTCCGTACGGGCTGAAAGTCGTCCGTGATGCGGAACCGGTGCTCGCCGCAAGCGAAATCGGCGTGGTGATGATGTTGTTCGTCATCGGTCTTGAGTTGTCGCTGCCGCGGCTGAAGGTGATGCGGCGTCCCGTGTTCGGCGCGGGTGGCCTGCAGGTGCTGCTGTCCGCCATCGCCCTGGGTGCGTTGGCGATGTTCGGCGGACTGGGCTGGAAGGCGGCCGTCGTGGTTGGCCTGGGGCTGGCGTTGTCGTCGACCGCCGTCGGCCTGCAACTGCTGGCGGAACGCAAAGCACTCAACACCGATCACGGCCGCCTCGCGTTCGCGATCCTGCTGTTCCAGGATCTGGCCGCGATTCCGCTGCTGGCGGCAATTCCATTGCTCGGCCAGGCCGCGGCCAGCGAGACCGGCAAGCCGGCGTGGATGGCCGTGGTCATGGCGATGGGCGCCATCGTTGCCGTGGTCATCGGTGGCCGCTATTTGTTGCGCCAGTTGTTTCGCGTCGCCGCGCGCATCGGCGTGCCCGAGATGTTGACGGCGAGTGCGTTGCTGGCCGTGCTCGGGGCGGCGTGGATGATGCAGCTGGCGGGATTGAGCGCGGGCCTCGGCGCATTCCTCGCCGGCGTGTTGCTGGCGGATTCAGAATTCCGCCACGAGATCGAATCGCAGATCGAGCCGTTCAAGGGCTTGTTGCTGGGTTTGTTCTTCATCGCCGTCGGCATGAGCATCGACTTGACGCGCGTAGTCTCCGAGCCGGTCACGATTGCACTCGGCGTGGTGGCGCTGCTGGCGGTGAAATTCGCGATCCTGTTTGGCATCGGCGTAGGGCCGGGCAAGCTCGATCGACGCGAGGCGCTGCAACTTGGCAGCGTGCTCGCGCTCGGCGGCGAGTTCGCATTCGTCGTGTTTGCCGAAGCCGACAAGGCGGCGTTGCTGGATACCGTGACGCGCGACCGGCTGATGGCGATCGTCGGCTTGTCGATGGCGTTGACCCCACTGCTGGTGATCGGCGCGGCACGATTGATCGCCGCCAATCCGGCCAAAAAACCCAAGCGTGCCTTCGACGTGATTCCCGACCAGCACCCGCAGGTGATCATCGCCGGCATTGGCCGCTTCGGGCAGATCGTCGCGCGCCTGCTGCTGGCGCAGCGCATTCCGTTTGTCGCGCTCGATGCAAATGCCGAACAGGTCGACCTGATGCTGCGTTTCGGCAACAAGGCCTACTACGGCGATCCGTCGCGGCCGGAGTTGCTGCGCTCGGCGGGCGCGGCGCATGCGCGCATCTTCATCAACGCCATCGATGACCCGCAGTCGAGCATCCGTGCCACGCGCGTCGTGCGACGGATGTATCCCGACCTGAAAGTGTTCGCGCGCGCGCACGATCGCCGGCATGCCTGGCAGCTGATGGACCTTGGCGTGGAGGTGTTTCGCGAAACTTTCGCCTCGGGGCTGGAGATGGGACGCGAGGTACTGGTATCCCTCGGTGTTCCGCGCGAGGTCGCCATCGATCGCACGCAGCGGTTCCGGGAGCACGACGAGCGCATGCTCGCCACCCAGCATCTGGTCTACGACGACGAATCGGCGCTAATGGAAACCGCCCGGCAGGGCCGCACGGAGCTCGAGCAGTTGTTCGAGGCGGATCTGACCGATGAGCCAGTAAGCGAGGCATCAGCACCGACATCCACCGCTAGCCGATGACAAGCTCGTCGCGTTGTAGGGTGGAATCGACGCAGTCGCTTCCGCCGCATGCGGTGGAGCGATCATCAAGGTTTCGGCGCCTGAGTATGCCGCGACCGGAACGACATGCGGCGGAAGCTGCTACGCAGATTCCGCCCGACGGATTTGCGAACTCGCGCTCACCGCGGCTCGCGCAAAAACCTCGCCATCGACACGCCCGACTGCTGCGGCTCGAACTCGCTGGCGACATCGATGAAGCCGCGCATCACCGCGATTTCGCGCGGGGTGCGATTGAGGGCGTCGCGCAGTTCCGGGTCGGCGCCGGCGCGCATCAGCTTCTGCACCACGCGCAACAAGCCGTGCAGCGCGGCGAGGTGCAATGGGCCGAATCCGCGCGGGTCCTGCGCTTCCAGCGAGACGTCTTCATCCAGCAAACGATCGAGTCCGGCGATCAGCACGTCCTCGTCGCAGGCGGTGCCGGGCTCGGCGCGCGCACCAAGTAACAGAAGCAGCGGGGTGACGCCACCGGCGGCGGGCTGGTCGGGCTCGGCGCCGGCCAGCAACAAGGTGTCGAGCAACGCGACCAGGCGCGGCCGCTCGCGCGCGGTGAACCCGTACAGCGCCGCGCAATGCAGCGGTGCGAGTTCCTGCGCATCGCACGCGGTGACGTTGGCACCGGCAGTCAACAGGCGTGCCGCGAGATCGGGAAAACCGAGCGCGGCCGACAACATCAATACGGTGACATCGCCGGGCAGGCGCTGTTCCAGCCAGGCGCCGGCACCCAGCAGGCTGTCGACGATGTCCGGATGACGCATGCTGACCGCCGCCGACAACGGCGTTGCGCCGGTATGCGCGGCGCGGCGCGGATTGCCGCCGCGCGCCAGCAGCAAATCGACGGTCGCGCGGTGGCCGCCACCCGCGGCGCGCAACAACGCGGTGCAGCCTTGCGTATCGACGGCATCGACCGGCAATCCCAGATCCAGCAACCGGCGCACCGCATCGGCATCGCCGACGATCGCCGCCGCCGGCACGTCGGACGGCTGCAGGGTGCGCCTGGGCAACGGCCAGCCGCGCCAGTCCAGCCAGTCGGCCAGATCGCGGCGCCCCGACGACAAGGCCACGCCGAGCGGCGTCTGCCCATCAGCC
>JAYTAY010000384.1:0-3037 GCA_043737255.1 Luteimonas sp. | reverse complement strand
CGCCATACGGATTGTGCGCACGCGCCATCACCTCGTAGGCAACCGGATCATCCAGAAGCCGGTTGGCCTCGGCCAGGATCAGCGCGGTGTTGGTGCCGACCAGCCGCACGGTGCCGGCATCAAGTGCTTCCGGCCGTTCGGTGGTCTCGCGCATGACCAGGACAGGCTTCCCCAGCGACGGCGCCTCCTCCTGGATACCGCCGGAGTCAGTGACGATGAGGTGGGCGCGTGTCATCAGGTAGACGAACGGCAAATAGTCCTGCGGCGCGATCAGGTGCACGTTGCGGGCATCGCCCAGGATGCGGTGGACCGGTTCCAGCACGCTCGGATTGAGATGCACCGGGTACACCACCTGCACATCGTCGCGTGCACCGAGCGCGCGCAACGCGATGCAGATCTGCTCGAAGCCATCGCCGAAATTCTCGCGGCGATGGCCGGTGACCAGCACCAGGCGTTTGCCGGGGTCGAGGAACGGTAACTGCGCGGCTATTGACTCGCGCAAGCCGGTGTCGCCTTCGATGCGCGCCACCACGTCCAGCAGCGCGTCGATCACGGTGTTGCCGGTGACGTGGATCGATGCGGGATCGATGCCCTCGGCCAGCAGGTTGCCGCGCGAGCGTTCGGTCGGCGTGAAATGCAGCGCGGCCAGCGGCGCGGTCAGCCGGCGGTTGGCCTCCTCCGGCCACGGCGCGTACAGGTTGCCGGTCCGCAGCCCGGCTTCGACATGGCCGATCGGCACCCGCGCGTAGTACGCGGCCAGCGCCGTGGCCAGCGTCGTGCTGGTGTCGCCGTGGACCAGCAGCAGGTCCGGACGTCGCGCCGCAATCACCGCGCTCATGCCCGTCAGGATCCGGCCGAACAACTCGGGCAGCGTCTGGCTGGGCGCCATCAGGTCGAGGTCGTCGTCCGGCGCCAGCCCGAACAGGTCGAGCACCTGGTCAAGCATCTGCCGATGTTGCGCGGTGACCACCACCTGCACGTCGATGCCGGGCGTTGCGCGCAACGCCGCGACCACTGGCGCCATCTTGATGGCTTCCGGACGCGTGCCGAACACCACCATGACGTGCTTGTCCGTCGAACTTCCGTGCGTGGACAAGTGGGTCAAAGCGCCTGCTGCAATTCCGGCAACAGTTTGAACAGGTCGCCGACCAGGCCAATGTCAGCAATCTCGAAGATGGGCGCTTTGCCGTCCTTGTTGATGGCGACGATGATGCCGGCATCCTTGATGCCGGTCAGGTGCTGGATGGCGCCGCTGATGCCGATCGCGATGTACAACTCCGGCGAGATGATCTTGCCGGTCTGGCCGACCTGCATTTCGTTGGGCACATAGCCGGCGTCGACAGCAGCGCGTGATGCGCCGACAGCGGCACCGAGTTTGTCGGCGAAGTCGTAGATGATCTTGAAGTTTTCGGCTGAGCCGACGCCGCGGCCGCCGGAGACGACGCGTTTGGCGCTTTGCAGGTCCGGGCGATCGGATTTGCCGGCGGCGAGGCCGATGAAACGGGTGTGGGTGGGCAATGTTGCCTCGACCGCAACCGCTTCAACCGCCGCGCTTCCGCCCTTGGCGGCTTCCGACCACGACGCCGTGCGCACGGTGGCGACCACGGGATGATCGTGCGGCGCCTCCACGGTGACGATGGCGTTGCCGGCGTAGATCGGGCGCTTGAACACGTGGCTGCTTTCGACGGCCATGACATCGGACACCTGCGCTGTGCCCAGCAACGCCGCGACGCACGGCATCAGGTCCTTGCCGAACGTGGTCGATGGACCGAACACATGCGTGTATCCGGCGGCAACTTTGGCCACCTGCGGCGCCAGCACCTGCGCGATGGCATGGGCGTTTGCGGCGTTTGCGACCGTCAACACCCTGGTCACGCCTGCAATCTGCGCGGCTTCCGCGGCGACGCTAGCCGGATCGGCTGCGAGCACGACGACGTCGATGGACTCGGGCGACAACGCCTGCGCTGCGGACACGCACTTGGCGGTGGAAGCATTGAGCTTGCCGTCGAGGTGTTCGGCGACGATGAGAACCTTGGACATGGACAATTCCTTGAAACGTAGGGTGGGCCTTGGCCCACCGCGTTGAATGCGTGGCGAACGGTGGATTAGGCCACCTGCGAAACCTACAAAGTAGCGTTCAAAGCAAACCTTTTGCCTTCAACGCCGCGACCAACTCGGCCGCATCCTTGACCATCACGCCCTTGCCGCGTTTCGGAGGCGCCGCGTAGTGCGTGGTCCTGAGCGTATCGCCGGAGTCGATGCCCAGATCGGCAAACGCGATCGTTTCCATCGGTTTGCTCCTGGCCTTCATGATGTCCGGCAGCTTGATGAAACGCGGCTCGTTGAGGCGCAAATCGGTGGTGATCACGGCCGGCAAGTCGACTTCGAGCGTTTCCAGGCCCGCATCGACCTCGCGCGTGACCGTGGCCTTGCCGTCGGCCACTTCCAGTCTGGATGCGAACGTCGCCTGTGGACGGCCCCACAACGTCGCGAGCATCTGTCCGGTCTGGTTGGCGTCGTCGTCGATCGCCTGCTTGCCGAGCAGGACGATGTCGGGTTGCTCCTTCTCTATCAGCTTCAGCAGCGTCCGGGCGGCGGTCAGCGGTTGCATCGGCTGATCGGTGACCACGTGGATGGCGCGGTTCGCACCCATCGCCAAGCCATTGCGCAGGTGCGCGTGGGCATCGGCGGGGGCGATGGTGGCAACGATGACTTCTGTGGCGATGCCCTTGTCGCGCAGCCGCAGTGCCTCTTCCAACGCGATTTCATCGAAGGGATTGGCCGACAGCTTGACGCCGTCGGTGACCACGCCGGAACCGTCCGGCTTGACCTGGATGCGGACGTTGTAGTCCACCACGCGCTTGTAGCCGACCAGAATCTTCATCGTGCCTGGGTCCTTGAGGGCTGGCGCACCGCTTCAATTTGATGGGTGCGGGGTGGCCGGATGCGGAAACCCCGATTTTACCGGCTCGCAACGCCATCGCGCACGCCGCTCGCCACAGGCCGGTCGGCGAAGGGACTGGCTACCGGCTGATAA
>JAYTAY010000383.1:0-3042 GCA_043737255.1 Luteimonas sp. | reverse complement strand
CGCGATGACACAACAGCGCAGCCCCGTCGGACGCGCAGTCAATGCGCTGACAGAATTCTTCCGGCTCGAGGCTGCTGGTGGCATCCTGTTGATTGCCGCCGCGTTGCTGGCATTGATCCTGGCCAATTCGCCGCTGGAAGAACTCTACGACGCGTTCCGCGACATGCCGGTGGAAGTACGGGTCGGCGCCATCGGGATCGCCAAGCCGCTGCTGTTGTGGATCAACGATGGATTGATGGCGATTTTCTTCCTGCTGGTGGCGCTGGAAATCAAACGCGAAGTGCTGTCGGGACAGTTGTCGAGCCGCGAACAACTCATGTTGCCGCTGATCTGCGCCGCTGCCGGTGTCGCGGCGCCTGCACTGATCTACACGGCGATCAATCGTGGCGATGCGATCGCGATGCAAGGTTGGGCGGTGCCCGCAGCGACTGACATTGCCTTCGCACTCGGCATCCTGGCATTGCTCGGATCGCGCGCGCCGCTGGGGATGAAGGTGCTGCTGTCGACCATTGCCGTGGTCGACGACCTGATCGCGATCGTCATCATCGCCATCTTCTACACCCAGACCTTGTCGCTGGGGTCATTGGGATGGGCCGGCATCGCGATCGCGCTCATGGTCATGCTCAATCGTCGCGGCGTGACCGCGCTGACACCGTATCTGCTGCTCGGCGTGCTGACATGGGTCTGTGTGCTCAAGTCGGGCGTGCATGCCACCCTCGCCGGCGTGGTGACCGGCTTGATGATCCCGCACGTCAATCGCGACAATGCGATCGATGACGAAGTCGATCATTCGCCGCTCGAATCACTGGAGCATGCGCTGCATCCATGGGTCGCCTACGGCATCCTGCCGGTCTTCGCCTTCGCGAATGCAGGGCTGATGCTGGGCGGAATGATCCCGCGCGACGCGCTCGCACCGATACCGCTCGGTATCGCTTTGGGCCTGGTGTTCGGCAAACCGATTGGCATCGTTGGCGCGGCGTTGATCGCGCGTGCGATGGGAGTCGCACATTTTCCCGATGGCATGGATGTCAAGGCAATGCTGGGACTTGGCTTGTTGTGCGGCGTCGGCTTCACCATGAGCCTGTTCATCTCCGCACTGGCCTTCGCCAACGATGGTGATGCGTTCCAGGGCAGCGTGCTTGGCGTACTGGTGGCATCGACTATCGCTGCGATCGCGGGCTATGTGTGGCTGCGGTTCACGCTGCCGGCCACGCAGGCGCAGCGCTGAAATGCGGCGCGCACTGGTCTTCGGCGCCAGCGGCCAGATCGGCGTGCCGTTGCTTGATCATCTCGACGATGCCGGCTGGCAGGTTTACGCCGTTTCGCGCAATCAACACAACGACACGCCCGGCCTGCAATGGCTGCGGGGTGACCTCGATCATGTCGAAGGTTTGCCGCACGAAGTCGACACCATTTTCAGTCTCGGTCCGCTGGACCAGTTCGCGCGCTGGTACGGCGCGTCGAAGATTGCCGCGGAACGCGTCATCGCGTTTGGTTCAACCAGCATCGATGTCAAACGCGGTTCGGCCGACGCAGCAGAACGCGATATCGCCATGCGTTTGCGACAGGGTGAGCAGGGTGTGCTGGAGGCTGCGGCCGAGCGCGATGCGATGGCAACGCTGCTGCGGCCGACGCTGATCTACGGCTCCGCGCGTGATCGCACGCTGACGAGGATCGCCGGCCTGGCCAAACGCTGGAATCGTTTCGTGTTGCCGAGCGGCGCGACCGGCCTGCGGCAACCGGTGCATGCGCATGACTTGGCCGCCGCCGCGTTGGCCGCCAATGCCGCCACTGCAGCGCACGGCAAGGTGTACGCATTGCCGGGCGGCGAAGTCCTGCCGTATCGCGAGATGGTGGCGCGTGTATTGGCGACACTGGACCCGCCACCCGCGTTGATCGAGGTGCCATCACCGCTGTTCAACCTGGCGTTGCTTGGAGCGAAAGCCGCCGGTCAAGCGACGGGTTTCGGCGAAGCGGCGGTCCGGCGCATGCGCAGCAATCTGGTGTTCGATGCGCAACCGGCGATGCGCGATTTCGGTTACGCGCCGCGGCTGTTCCGGCCGGCCGCAGGCATGTTCACGCCTTACGATTGAGGCGAAGCATGCCGCTGGTTCTTTTACTTCGATTCAAAATCACCGGGTTGTGTCGCGACGTTCGGCTTGAAGTGCGACACCGCCGCGAACACGCGGCTTCCATCGTCCGGCGCGAACTCAAAGCCGACGATCCTGCCGCCGCTGAACCATGCCATCGCGGTGCGAACACGGGTGCCATACGCGCGCGGCCGCAGGGTGGTTGCCGTCATCGGTTGCTTGCCCAACGCAAGTTCCTTGAAGGTGGCATAGCGCGGTAGTTCGCCTGCCGTGCCCAACAGCAGCAGCGTGATCGGGTCGAGCACTTTTTCCGCCGATGCGCTGCCGGAAGTTCCACTCGCCTTGTCCAGCCAACGCACCTTTCCGGCTTTGCCGACGATGCGGCGTTCATTTTTTCGGCCCGCGCGCAGCACCAGCTTGAAACGATGGGCGAGCGCTGCACGAAGATGCGGCTGCTGCCATCAAAGCGATTGGTCGGGATCAGCACGCTTCGCGATCGATATCGACGGTGACGTCCACGCGATCCGCCGTGGGTGTAAAGAACAGGCTGCCGACATAGTTGTTGAAGTGTGCTGGCGGGAACGAGGCGGGATTGCTGCTGACGTTCACATGGGGAAGTGTGCCGCGCAATCCACGTCGGCCGGGCAGGTTTCTTCAGCCAGCAGGTCGAAGGATGCGGTCACCGTATCGGCAGGACAGAACTGTTATGGCGATACGGTACCCAGCCCGAGGAGCCCGCGCCGATCGAGCGTGCACCTTGCGAGCAACGCCGCTGCGGACGCGAGCAGGGTGAAATTACGAAGCAGGTGGATTTCAGCCTTGGTCATTGCAGTCTCCCGATGGGCGGTGCGCGGCATGCAGGCCGACTTATTAGAGGAGCAGCCGGGTCCGCAAAGAAGGACAGGGCAGTGGGATCGATCAAGGAAACGGCAGTCGCGGGCCCGTTGCAGCC
>JAYTAY010000382.1:0-3048 GCA_043737255.1 Luteimonas sp. | reverse complement strand
GAAGGCTCGTCGCCGCGCTCCGACAGCGTGCGCCTGGCACCGGGCCTCGGCCTGACCAACCGCTTCATCATCGACCAGCATTTCCGCCAGCGCGACCGGCTCGGACGGCTGGTTGCAGCGCTGGCCTTCAACCCATTCGCGGTCGGCATTGGCCTCGACGAAGACACCGCCGCGTTCATCGGCCCGGACAACACGCTGGAAGTGGAAGGCAGCGGCACGGTGACCATCGCCGATGCCAGCGATGCGCAGTTCTCGTCGATGGCGCAAGCCGGCGAACATGATCCGGTCTGCCTGCTTGGCCTGAAGGTGCACTTCCTCATCGCTGGCTCCACCTTCAACCTGCACACCCGCGAAGCATCAGCTGGCACGTTGGCGAACCGCTGAGTTTTCGGCATGCTGGAACAGCATCAGCATCGGCATCGCGTAGTCTGGAATCGTCGCTCGGCCGCTGGCCCGTCGACACGGCAACTCAAACATCAGGGGAAATACCATGCGCATACTGGAACGCTCCGTTTACGTCGGCCCATCGCTGTACGCCCATTTCCCGGTTATCCGGCTGGAGCTGGACCTCGGCCACCTGGAAGGCTGGCCGACCGCGAAGCTCGGTGAAGGCTTTATCCAGGGTTTGATTGATGCGCTGCCGGGATTGAACGAACACGGTTGCTCCTATCGCGAAGCCGGCGGTTTCGTGCGTCGTCTGCGCGAAGACGAGGGAACCTGGCTGGGCCACGTGCTCGAACACGTTGCCATCGAACTGCAGAACGTCGCCGGCGAACACGTCACGTTCGGAAAGACCCGAAGCGTCAGCGAGGATCGCCCCGGCGTCTACACCGTCATCTACGAATACGCGCAGAAGGAGGAAGGTATCGCCGCCGGCGAACTGGCAATAAAACTGCTTGTTTCCCTGCTGCCGCAAGAAGCGCGCGGCGCGCTTTCCCTGCCTGACGACTGGAACTGGGATCACGCCCGCGACGATTTCATTCGCTATGCGCAGAAGCGTGCGCTTGGCCCATCAACCGCGTCGATCGTGCGAGCCGCCGAAGAGCGCGGCATCCCATGGCTTCGCATGAACCAGCAATCGCTGATCCAGTTGGGTCACGGCAAGTACCAGCAGCGCGTGCAAGCGACCATTACCGGCCGCACGTCTCACATCGCCGTCGAGCTGGCCTGCGACAAGGACGAAACCAACAGGATCCTCACCTCTCTCGGCCTGCCTGCGCCGCGCCAGGAACTGGTGAACACGCAGGTCAATGCCATCAAGGCTGCCGCGAAACTGGGCGGTCTCGTCGTCACCAAGCCGTACAACGGCAACCATGGCCGCGGCATCACCATTGGTATTTCCGGCGACGCCGCGGTGCGCCAGGGCTACGCCGCTGCACTCGAGCATTCCAGTTCGGTCATCGTCGAAACCTACGTACCCGGCGACGACCATCGACTGCTCGTCGTCGCCGGCGAACTGGTCGCCGCGACCAAGCGCACGCCAGGCCATGTCATTGGCGATGGCAAGAAAACGGTTGCCGAACTGGTCGACATCGTCAACCAGGATCCGCGTCGAGGCATCGGTCACGAGAAGGTGTTGACCCAGTTGATCCTCGACAACCAGGCCGACCAGATGCTGGAACGCGTCAACTACACCAGCACGTCGATTCCAACCGACGGCGAGGTCGTCTACCTGCGTTCAACCGCGAACCTGTCCACAGGCGGCACCGCCACCGATGTCACCGACATCATCCATCCTGATAACCGTGACATGGCAGTGCGCGCGATCCGCGCGATTGGCCTGGATGTCGGCGGTGTGGATTTCATCACCACGAACATTGCCGAAAGCTACAAATTGATCGGCGGCGGCATCTGCGAAATCAACGCGGCACCCGGCTTCCGCATGCACGTGGCACCCAGCGAAGGAACGCCACGCGATGTCGCCGGCCCGGTCGTCGATCTCTTGTTCCCTCCGGGCTCGCCTTCGCGAGTGCCGATCGCGGCCATCACCGGCACCAATGGCAAGACAACCACGGCGCGCATGCTCGCCCACATCACCAAGATGGGCGGTTACACGCCGGGCCTGACAACTACGGACGGCGTCTACATCGATGGCCAGCGCACTGTCGAAGGCGACATGACCGGTCCTGTCTCGGCGCGAATGGTGTTGTCCGATCCGCACGTCGACATGGCGATTCTTGAAACCGCGCGCGGTGGCCTCGTACGCGCCGGCATGGGCGTGCCGGAAGTCAACGTCGGCGGCGTATTGAACGTGCAGTCGGACCACCTCGGAATAAAGGGAATAGACACGCTGGAGCAACTCGCCGAGGTCAAGCGCATCGTTGTCGAAATCGCGAAGGATTGCGCCGTGCTCAACGCCGATGATCCGCTGGTGCTGAAGATGTCGGCCTACACCGACGCGAAGGTCATCTGCTACGTAACGATGAATCCCTCGCATGCGCTGGTGCGCGAGCACATACGTGCCGGCGGTCGCGCCTGCGCGCTCGAAGACGGCATCAACGGCCAGATGATCACGCTCTACGACAAGGGCAGCCACATTCCCTTGCTGTGGACGCATTTGATCCCGGCGACGATGGAAGGTCGCGCCACGCACAACGTGCAGAACGCGATGGTCGCGGCGGCAATGGCGTATGCGCTGGGCGTCAAGCTCGATGCGATCCGGCAAGGCCTGCGCACCTTCGATACCACATTCTTCCAGGCACCGGGACGCATGAACGTGTTCAACGAACATCCGTTCAAGGTGCTGTTCGACTACGGCCACAACGCGCATGCGGTTGGTGTGATGGCTGACCTCGCCCAGCGCCTGGAAGTGACCGGTCGACGTATCGTCGTCATCACCGGCCCTGGTGATCGCCGCGATGAAGACTTGCGCGCGATTGCCGAAGCGGTCGCCAATCGATTCGACCACTATATCTGTCGCCGCGACGACCACACACGTGGCCGCGATGGTGACGAAGTGCCCCGCATCATCGCCGACAGCCTGCGCGCCAGCGGCGTGCCGGATGACGCCATCAGCATTATTCCCGACGAGCAACAGGCGATCGATCA